>DYZU01000123.1 GCA_022735835.1 Thermincola sp.
ACGTGCAGCCAGCAATCGCGACATGCGGTCGGTCCCGCCCGGGGTCCACCGCGCCCCGATCCGCTTCATCCGCCGGGCGATGGTGTGTCGCACCTGACCTTCGATGACCCCCAAACGTTCTTCCTCCGGCAAAGCAGCGATTCCGTCCCAGTTTTCCAAGAGGTAGTTCTTAAAATCCCGAAAGGATGATATTCTTTGGATCGGATGACCTTTCTTTCCTTAAGCAATGGTGTCCTTTCCCGAAGCGGTCCTGGTGGCGGCTCTGGGCTTGGTGCTGACGGGAGTTCGCTTGCATTGGACACAACTGGTACTCTTCGGTGTTCTGCAAGCAGGGGTTTCTTATGAAGTGTTGGTTCCATCCGCGCTTGGGGAAAACGTTCTTCGGTAATTCGCACAATAGAACCGCTAACCGCCCCTCGAAGCTTTGGACAAATGCCGCTCAGGCCAAGAGATCCCCAAACACCGCGGCACCAGCGAAATGACTCGGAATTCAATAACATTACAATTTCTTCAATAAGATGAACCACTCGATTCTTGGGTTCCGACGGATGGCTACTCTATGGTTAATGAGGATAGCTGGCAACCCTATCCACGCTATACCTACCAGTATTTTGGGTGGTACCGTCCTCCCAGCAACCCTGATTACCATCTCCGTCTGTTTCGTAATGGAGATAATCATACCTTTGAACAAGAAACCCATTACGACGGATATGATGGCGAGGTCTATGCAAGCCATACATCCAACTACTGGAACAGTAACTTGCCACGAGCCTACTTAGATACACAATTTAATGACAATTATGGCGAACCTAACATTTGTGTTGGTACTGCAGATGCAACGGAACTTCAAAGTGGCCAGTGGTATTGGTATTGGATTCGGACATGGGTTAACGAAAGTTATTATAGAGTGGCAGCAACCGACAGGATCTCTATTGTCAGCCAGCGAGGGTACCGTAACCCTTCGTGGTGTTATTCCACCTGGTGTGTATTTCCCAGGCAGACACATATTAACAAGTATTTCCGGGCAGGCCTAGTAGCTCCCAGTCCCGGCTGGCAACATTACTGGCCATATCAAACATAAAACTGGATGCCTATTCAGGCGCAATTTAGGGGGGAAGTTTAAATGATCCTTTAGATACCCGGTCGAAGAGCTTCAGGTAGTTGTCCAGTGCCTCCTGCATATTCCGGAGTAAACCGACCACCTATTCCGGAGTAAGTCGGCCACCCATTCCGATTTTTCCCGGCCACCTATTCCGGACTAAACCGGCCACCCATTTCGGTTTTAACCGGCCACTTTTGGACATTGACCGGAATGAACAGCCGGGAAAAACCGGAGTAGCGTACCGGAAACAAAATACGGGTTGGAATCAAAGCGGCGCTGGATAAACCCGGGCGGATGCTCTACCATCGACCCAAAACGACAAGAGACGGGGGATGGTGGAGATGCCGAGACATTGGAACTGCGGGAACGGCTTTCACATCTGCTTCAGAAGCATCAGTAAGCGATCCTACTCGGATGAATGGGTGTTTATGGGGAAACCGTTTGACGCCATGCGGATGAGTATCGAGCGATCCATGAACGGTGGACAGCAGCGGCAGGCCCAAGATACAATAAACGGTAGTATGATGATCATCGTGGCTGACGGGGAGACCGGAGATGTCCGTGTTCACCGAGGACCAGCGGCAAAAGATCGTTGCCTTCTGCCAAAACCAGCCGGCCGTGACCGCCGCTTACCTTTTTGGGTCCCAGGTCAAGGGCAACGCAGGCCCCTTGAGTGATATCGACTTGGCCTTTCTGGTGGAACCGACCCTGATAAGCCAGAGAACTTACCCTTATGGTTACAGGGCTTTCCTGCTTACCGAG
>DYZU01000124.1 GCA_022735835.1 Thermincola sp.
AACCAGAGAAAGGAGGTGATGACGGATGCTGGTCAAGTTTAAGAAGCTGCTCTTTGCTCCGGTGGTGACAGTGGCTCTGTTTACGGCGGCAGTGGGAATCCAACCGGCGAGCTTCTTCCTGTGGTACCAGCCGGAAGAACCGAAGAGGTAAACGGTTATCAGTTCGGTTTTAGTGAGAGGCTCAACCTGAAGGTAAGGCGCTATTTAAGTCTTTTGACTGTGCCCCGCGGTCACGTTTATCCCCGACGGGGTGAAGGTTAGCCACAATAGGGTGCCTGTTCCGCAGTTCAGCGCAACGGATTAACTGGAGCCAAATTGAGAGTAGACCATAATCCTGTCAGAATGCTATTACTTTGCTTTGAGGTGCTTGTGCTGATGGGCAGGCGTATACTAAGAAGTTTTGCCTGGCAGAGTCATTTTGGAAAAAGCAAAAATGAACTACGGCGTAACTAAGGAGGGGTTGGAAAACATGCGACGAAAACAATTCAGTATTGTTATAACAGCACTTTTGTTGTCCATTGTATTTGTGTTCTATGCGCATGCAGATTACAGTACGGCACACGTATATAAAGGCAACTTTAAACAAAAGGGCACGGATCTGGTTTACTTTCCTGATTCTTCGGTGAGCGCGTATGGGTGGACGGGTGCAGTTGACAATGCTGCTTCAAAGTGGTCTCAGGCTTCAACCCAACTCAATATTAGAAAAGTGAGTAGCGATCCCAATTTTGGGACTATTGCCGTTTTCGTTGTGAACAATCAGTTGCCTCCTAGCGCTTATGCTCTTATTACATTTCATGAGCATACTAGCCTAGGTTGGCGAACACGAAGCTGGACTGCAGTTCGTGATGGAACAAACTTTGATCGTGCACGTATACAGATTGACCACGGCTATTGTATGGCCGATGGCCTGACTCAGAATGAGCGTTGGATGGTGGTTGGGCATGAATTCGGTCATGCCTTAAGCCTTGATCATTTCTGCAACCCGCCGGCTCATTCTGGTAGTCACTGGCAAACAAATAGCGTTAACGCACTTACTTCGCCAACGAGTACCGATAAGGCCCATTTGACTTGGAAGTGGGGTAATTAATGTGATTAAAAAGAAAAATATTATAGTTGCTATGTTTGTTCTGACTCTTTTCTTGGTTTCTGCGCTTTTCTACGGCAACTCCGTGGAGAGAATAGAATATCAAGCCATTGCAAAGACATTTAGAGACGCGGATGATCTGTTAGCTCATAACGATCTTGTAATTATAGCAGAAGCGACCGAGAATAGCGAAAGTACTCTCCTTGGGGATAGCACACCTGATATTTGGGGTTACACGTTGACCGAGGTCAAAGTCTTGAACGTTATTAAGGGCGCTTTGGAGGGTGCGGACCTTACAGTAGGAGAGCCTTATTTCACTGCAGACCCGGGGCTTGTTCTTCCAAAACAGTTGATCACCTATGAAACATATACCCCGATGAAGGAAGGTTCTCGCTACTTGCTATTTCTTAAATGGCATCCAGGCTGGGAGTGCTATGCCGTTAACGGGTTTGACCAAGGCAAATATAACATTGACAACACCGACCGTGAAGAGTTGGCTATGGTCAAGAGTAAGCACAGGCACCAGCTTAGACGGGAAGTATTAGAGCGCTACCAGCCCGTGGTTGAGGAGTTTATCAAAGACTCAAACTAGATGTCTGCACCGACACCTGCTACAACTTAACGACACCCGCGTGAGAGGATGGAGCTATCGGGTACGTTCCGATAGCTCCCCACTTTGTGCGCCCGGCATGGGTGTTGACTATAGGGTGAAAGTCCCGAATGGTGAAGGTAGCAGTAGCCGTTAACTTAAGGCAAGGGTGTCGGTCGTGAGGCGGAATCTGAAGGAAGCCGGCGGCAAACCTCCGGCCCGAGGATCCCGAACCCCCCAGGTGAGGCTAGTGGCAGTTGGATGAGCTTGCAAATCAAAGCAAAGTCCTTGCTACCGAAGGCTGCCAAGAGTAAATGGGGCGGTGGAGATCTGCCGGACACGCCGATAAAATCGGCAACCTGTACAGCCTGTGCGGCTGGACCGGCAGAAGTCAGCAGAGGCCTTAGTACCTGCGAGAGAAGTCCGAGCAGGGAAGGGCCGAACAAGCTGTGAGGGAAGTATCTTAGTCAGCTCGCGAGAGAAACAACGACAGCCGAAAATCCCCAACGGGAGCTACCACCAGGAGGACGCGGTGAGTCCGCCGGGGATTGGTGGAATGCCTAGTTTCTCTAGTTCTCCACTCAATTGCGGGACGTGGAAAATTGGGCGGTAGGGAGCCTTTTCAACCTGGGGAGCAGGCCATCCGGCAGACGACAAACCACATCGGCAAAGATTGTGAAGCTTCCGTCAAGGCTTTCAATCGCCGCAAATTGCCTGGAAAACTTGGGGAAATAGAAGGTAATTAGTAGAACTAGAGAGAATCATTTCCTAACAGTGGAAATGCTAACGGGCATCCGCTGGGGAGTGGTTGCTTTGGACCGGATGGATGTTATTTCTCTGCTGATTGTATCCTTTCCTGAGTCAATTCTGGTGGCCGTCCTAGGGTTAATGCTGGTAGGGGTACGGCCCCGGGGACAAGACCTGATGGCAATAGGAGCCTTTCAGGCGGGAATTGCCTATCTCGTGCGCCTTACCCCGGTTCCCTTTGGTCTGCACTCCTTGTTAATGGTGGCGGTTTTTATTGTCATACTGCGCTTGGTGCTGCGGTTGGACTGGAAGCTTGTAGCTGTTGCCGGATTGTTGGGCATTACCATCTACGTGGCGGTAGAAACTGTGATTAGTTCATTATTGCTGTATCTTACCGGCCTTTCTTTAGCTTATGTACTGGAAACTCCCGCACTGCGTTTCTTGTTTTTCCTTCCGGAAGCCCTACTTTTGGGAGTACTTATCTGGGCATGCATACGTTTTGATTTCAGGTTGCTTGGGCCGCCGCCTGGTTTTCCAGCAGAAGATAAGGATTGGCAGACTCTGAATCGTTCCTATTATCTGCTGTATTTATTGGCCGTGTTGCCTGTAAGCTTCTAGGCACATTGAACATGGCCTTTCTAATCTCGCGCACGGGTGTTTTCCCGGATCAATATCTAACAATCTTCCTTGGCGTGATGTCATTGGCTGTACTGCTTCTCACTGCCCTGCTTCCTCTGAAAATCCAAACAACGGGCCGAGCAGTGGCGGGGGCCTGTACCGCTAGAAAGGCTGCCGAAGATCTAGCCCACATTAGTGAACTGCTCAAACTTGTACGACGTCAGCAGCATGATTTCAGCCATCAATTGCAGACTGTCTATGGTTTGTTGGAAATTGGATGTTATGAGGAGGCCCGGCAGTACATCCGTAAAACACACGAAGCCGTAAGCGTGCCAATAGAGCTTATCCGTACGGGGGAGCCACATGTTACCGCGCTCTTATACACTAAGCTAGCCCTCGCTGAGGCGAAACAAATCCGCCTGAAACCAGTGATATCATGCTCGGTTGAAAAACTGCCCCTAAGCCCTTTGGAAACCAGCGCCTTGCTTGGAAACCTTGTGGATAACGCCTTCGAAGCGGTGGAGAAGGCTCAGCTCGAACACAGAGTGGTACGCTTGGAAATCAATAGTGACCTTCAAGGGTACACGATTACAGTTACAAACTACGGGAAACTTGATAACCCCTACCCCTCGCGGCTCTTCAAGGCCGGCTACTCTACCAAGAAAAACCACGCCGGACTTGGTTTGTCGAGCGCCAAGGAAATCGTAACCAAACATAATGGCATCATTGAGACCGTAGCCGATGGGAGTCAAACCGTCTTTAGGGTTTCAATCCCCTTTGGTGTCGAACAAAGACCAGCATAGAAACACGGGAGTGAAGTGAGTGATGCAGCTTACCGTACTAATTGCCGAAGATGATCCGGAAATGAGACACGTGCTCCGAAGAGTTGCTGAGGAAAACGGCAGCGTCCGGGTGGTGGGAGAGGCTGCCGACGGGAATGAAGCTCTGGAGTTATTTCTGACTCTGCGACCTAATACTGTTTTCGTCGATGTTGGTCTTTCCGGGAAGGATGGAGTCGCGCTAGCTCGGGATATTTACACTCTTGACCCGCAGGTCAGGTTGGTGTTCATCACGGCTTACGACCAGTACCGGGCAGAAGCCTTTGACGTCTACGCAACTGATTACCTGGTCAAGCCCTTTAAGATAGACCGGTTGCGGCAGACTCTGGAACGACTTGGTTCGACGTTGCCCGTTAAACCTTCGAATCAACCCTCTTATGAACTATCTCAGCAGGCTCTGCCTAGCGAATTCTCACGCCTGTTCCGTGATGGGTCCAAAGCGGTGGTAATAGACTTGAAGGATATCGCCTTCATTACTAGAGAAGGGCGCCGGACGGTGGTTTATCACAAAAAGGGTCAATTACAGACCAATGAATCCCTAAAGACCTTATCCGAGGAGTTTGATGGCTATCCGTTCATGCGAACGCACAAAGGTTTTATCGTCAATGTGACAATGGTACGGGAAGTTATCCCGGCCGGCCGCTGGACCTATGAACTTATCCTGGAGCATACTACCCAAAGGCCGCTATTGGCCAAGGGGAGATACCAGAAACTAAAGCAGATCATAGATGGCAAGCGTACCTGAAGAGTCTGGGAGCGTCCATTTTACCTTTTCATAAGCTCTTCTCCCCTCCATTAGTCCTGGTGGCTCTAGCCGTCTTCTTCAGATTTCTGACATTATAGACACGATTTCGGACATGTTGGACAAAAACGGTAGACGGGGCATAAATTGCCTCCTAAACTACTGCCAAAGGACTTAATGGTTAGGGGCAGAGTCTAGGAGGCGAAC
>DYZU01000125.1 GCA_022735835.1 Thermincola sp.
AAAACCTGCTCCAGGCAGGACAACGGAAGAAAATAGGGATATTGCCGCTGACATTACAAAAAAAGTTGAGGCTGTAAACGGGGTTAAGAAAGCATATACCGTAGTAGTTGGCAATGCCGTTCTCATCGGGATTAATCTGGAGAGCGCCAAGGAGGAGAAAGGCATCAGCAGTGTCAAAAACCGCGTTGCCGAGAAAGCAGAGGCCGACCCGCGGATAGTCAGGGCCTATGTCTCCACTGATCCGGACGTAACTGCCAGGATCAGGGAGATCGCCGATAATGTAAGGAAGGGAAGACCTGTTACCGATTATCTCGACGAAATCGGGGAGATAATTCAGCGGCTGGCTCCGAAAACAGACTAAACAGGGATTGAGCAGTCCCTGTTTTTTGTTGGCCTGGTTTATGAAAACGGGTCAAGTATGCTATAATATACTAAACATTCTCGGAGGAGAGGTCAAAATGTCCTTTTCCAATGACACGAAAAATGAACTGGCCAGGGTCATGGCCAAAAAGCAGTGCTGCCGGATGGCAGAGCTTGCGGCCCTAGTCAAAATGGATGGGGTTATCCAGATTAGCGGGCAGCACAAGATGTCCCTGCACCTGGCCACCGAGAGCGCCGCAGTGGCCCGCAAAGTGTTTACCTACTTGAAGAACCTGTTTGGAGTGCATACAGACATTGCGATCAAAAAGAAGACCAAGTTGAAGAAAAACAACATATATCTCGTTAGAATGATGCCCCAGCAAAAAGTCAGCCAGGTGCTCCCGGCGCTGGGGATAATTGATGAGAATGGGCAACTCCTTAATGATATCAAACCGGATTTGCTTAAAAAGGACTGCTGCCGCAGGGCTTACCTGCGCGGTGTGTTTCTGGGAGGAGGGTCAGTCAGCGACCCGGAGGGAGACTACCACCTGGAGGTTCTTGTCAGTGATGAAAATTTCAGCCAGACCCTGTGTGAACTGATGAAACGGTACGGGTTGGCGGCAAAAGTCAACAGGAGGAAAAACTGGGATGTTGTATACCTCAAGGGCAGTGAGGATATTATCAAGCTTCTGAATTTAATGGGCGCTCACAGCGCTCTTCTGAATTTTGAGAATGTCAGGGTTTACAAAGACGTAAGGAACCAGGTCAACCGGCTGGTCAACTGTGAAACCGCCAACCTCAGCAAGACAGTGAATGCCGCCATGAAGCAGGCGGAAGACATCAAGCTGATTGAGGAGGCTGTAGGGCTGGCCAAGCTGCCTGAGAACCTCAGGTCGGTTGCCGAACTCCGCTTGCAACATCCCGATATAAGCCTGAAGGAACTGGGGGAAATGCTGGAACCGCCCATCGGAAAATCGGGGGTCAACCACCGGATCCGCAGGATTCAGAGAATGGCTGAGAAGATAAGGAAAAAACATGAGGAATAAGGACATATTTTGCCTGAATAACTTATATTAACAGGGCGTAAAAGCAGGAAAAAGGCGGTTTTTCAAGAAGGAATATAGTACTATTGGACCGAGGAGTGGCATTTATGCGGCTGGGGTTTGGGATAACCCAGGAACAAACTCAAAAACTGATGATGACCCCCGAACTGCGGCTGGCGATAAAGATTCTCCAGCTGTCGACGTTTGAGCTGAAAGAATATATAGAAGAACAGCTGGTCGAAAACCCGGTGTTGGAAGTAGTGGAAGAATCCGCCGAGGCAGAGCATGATTCTCCGCAAAATGAGAAAAAGAAAGACGAGGCCGAAAAATTTGATATTGACTGGGAACAGTATTTTGACGATGCCAGTGACGCCAAAAGCAAGGAACCGGTTGCCTACGGTCATGAGGGCCCGCGGTATGAAGGTTATATCGCCGAAGCCCCCACTTTACATGACTATCTTTTGTTTCAGCTGGCCCTGGCCAGGTTGAATAAAGAGGAAAAAACGGTGGGAGAATTTATTATTGGAAATATCGATGACAACGGATACCTGCACTGTTCGGTTGAAGAAGCGGCAACACAATGCGGCGTGCCTCTTACCGTTACAGAAAAAGTATTAAAAACCATTCAGGGTTTCGACCCTCCCGGGGTGGGGGGCCGGGACCTTAGAGAATGCCTGCTTCTCCAGTATGATCAGCTGGATATCCGGAATGAGCTGCTAAAAGAAGTGATTAACAACCACCTCCAGGAAATTGCTGCAGGCAAGATTATGAAAGTGGCTAAAAAACTGGGTGTATCGCTGCAAGAGATACAGGAAGCCGTTGACAATTTACGATTGCTGGAGCCAAAGCCGGGCCGGAGGTTTTCGCACCGGGATGATACAAGATATATTGTTCCCGATATTGTTATTGAAAAGGTAGAGGGTGAATATATTGTGCTGGTCAATGATGTTTCCATGCCAAGGCTGACCATAAACCCTTTCTATAAAGAAATGGTTAAAGGAAACTTTGCGGACCAGGAAGGCCGTAAGTTTTTGGAAGCTAAGTTGAACTCTGCGGCCTGGCTCATGAAGAGCATTGAACAGAGAAGGCTGACCCTTTATAAAGTAGCCAGGTGTATCGTCGATTTCCAAAAGGATTTTTTTGACCGCGGAGTGAAATTCCTCAAACCCATGAACCTCAAGCAGGTAGCCGAGACTATAGGGGTGCATGAATCTACGGTGAGCAGGGCCACGGCCAACAAATACATGCAGACCCCGAGAGGCCTCTTTGAAATGAAGTTTTTCTTTTCCAGCGGGATTTCGAATGTTCACGGGTCTTCCACATCCGCCGAGGCTGTCAAAAAAATCATCAAGGAACTGATAGAGAGCGAGGACCCCCAAAAGCCCCTCAGCGACCAAAAAATTGCCGATATTCTCAATGACAGGGGGCTTGGCATCTCAAGGCGGACTGTGGCCAAATACAGGGATGAGGCGGGTATTCTGCCAACTTCCCGGAGGAGAAGATATTAAAGAGTGGCCGGTTATTTAAGAAAAATTTGGATGATAAAGAGGAATTTTATTAAACACCGAAGAATTATATAACCGGTTAAAAGTAATTTTTTCCTCATTTTGCGAGCATGCCGGGACATGATTTATATCTGCGGGACAAAAAATGACCAGCCACAGAGACGGGAGGTAGTGAATGAGAGACATTATCACCCTGCAACAAAAGATAGCTCCCGAGTTAATAGAACTGTTGGAAAGAAGATATACTATACTGCGACACGTGTCTCATTCCCAACCTGTGGGAAGGCGGTCATTGGCCAACAGCCTGAAACTGGGGGAACGAATTGTCCGTACTGAACTGGACTTTCTGAAGGAACAGGGACTTCTGGAAAGTAACATGTCAGGGGTGAAGCTTACAGCAGAAGGGGAGTACCTGATCCACCAGCTTTCGGACTTTGTGAAGCACCTGCGAGGAATCCATGAAATGGAAACCCGTCTCCGGGAACGCCTGGGATTGGGTCATGTGGTGGTAGTTCCCGGCAATTCCGACGAGGATGAACTGGTCAAAAAGGAAATGGGCAGGGCTGCGGCCAGGTATCTGCTGGAAGTGATGCGCGGCGGAAGCATCAT
The DNA here is from genome assembly GCA_022735835.1 of Thermincola sp. GTDB lineage: Bacteria > Bacillota > Thermincolia > Thermincolales > UBA2595 > UBA2595. Next base: position 3,518 of record DYZU01000125.1, read on the forward strand.
AGCCGTTACCGGCGGCACCACGGTAGGCGAGGTCGCCAATGCAGTTCCTGTTTCCCATTATCCCCATAACGTCCTGGTGGTTCCCGCCCGCGGCGGCCTTGGTGAAGAGGTGGAAATCCAGGCCAATACAATTGCGGCCAAAATAGCCAAAAAGCTTATGGCGTCATACAGGCTCCTGCACGTTCCGGACAACATCGCGGAAGATGCTGTTAAATCATTGAGCAAGGACCCTCATATCAGGGAAATTACCAGGACTATTAAGTCTGCTGATATCCTGATTCACGGTATCGGAAATGCTCAAGAGCTTTCCGTCAGCAGGGGGGACTCCCCGGAAGAAACAAGGCAGCTGATCAGGGCCGGAGCCGTGGGAGAGGCTTTTGGCCATTATTTTGCCAGGGACGGAACGATAGTGAAGACCATTCATAGCCTTGGCGTCCGCCTCAGCGACCTGAAACACATTAACCACGTAATCGGTGTGGCCGGCGGAAGGAGAAAAGCCGGGGCAATCCTGGCCGTGGTGTCAAACCGGCATGAAACCGTGCTGGTCACAGACGAAGGGGCCGGGAGGGCTATTCTTGAGCAGATGGACGGCGGAGAGCGCTGACCGGAAGGTGAGGCTACTATAATATTTAAATACAAGGAGGAGTTTACAGTGAGTTTGAAAGTCGGAATTAACGGTTTTGGACGGATAGGAAGGCTGGTTTTCAGGGCGGCCCTAAACCATCCCGAAGTTGACATTGTGGCGGTGAATGACCTGACTGACGCGAAAACCCTGGCGCACCTGCTGAAGTATGATTCGGTACACGGTATCCTTGAGGCGGATGTGAAACCCGCCGACGGCGCTATTATTGTTAACGGCAAGGAAATTAAAGTTACTGCCATTGCCGACCCTGCGGCGCTGCCGTGGAAAGAGACAGGTGTGCAGGTGGCGGTCGAGTCCACGGGCCGCTTCACCAAGCGCGCCGATGCCGCCAAACACCTGGAAGCGGGGGCCAGGAAGGTCATTATTTCAGCCCCGGGTAAAGAAGAGGATATTACTATTGTGCTGGGGGTAAATGAGGACAAATATGACCCGGCAAATCACCATGTTATCTCCAATGCTTCCTGCACCACCAACTGTCTTGCTCCCATGGCCAAGGTTGTCCACGAAAACTTCGGCATTGTCAAGGGGCTGATGACTACGGTTCACGCCTATACCAACGACCAGCAGATTCTTGACCTGCCCCACAAAGATTTGCGCAGGGCCAGGGCAGCCGGCATGTCCATTATCCCGACCACAACCGGCGCAGCCAAGGCCGTGGCCCTGGTCTTACCCGAACTTAAAGGAAAACTTAACGGTTTTGCCATGCGCGTACCTACTCCCAATGTTTCCGTGGTAGACCTGGTTGTTGAACTGGAGAAGGCTGCTTCCGCGGAGGAGATCAATGCTGCTCTCAAGGCCGCAGCTGAAAACAAGCTCAAGGGTATTCTCCAGTACTGTGAAGAACCGCTGGTGTCCAAGGACTTTAACGGGAACAGCCACTCTTCGATTGTTGATGCCCTGTCCACAATGGTGATTGAAGGCAACATGGCTAAAGTGGTCGCATGGTATGACAACGAGTGGGGTTATTCCAACCGGGTTGTTGACCTGATTGCTTACATTGCCGGTAAGGGCTTATAATTCGGAAACCGGAGTGAGGTATAAGTTATGAACGTCAAATCTGTCAAAGATCTGGATGTCAAGGGTAAACGGATATTTCTCAGGGTTGATTTCAACGTACCCCTTGATGAAAACAGGATAATAACCGATGATAAAAAAATCCGGTCTTCTTTACCGACCATTGAATATCTTGCCGAGCAGGGGGCTAAAGTCATTGTGGCTTCGCACCTGGGACGCCCCAAAGGCCAGGTCAGCGAGAAGTACTCCCTGGCCCCGGTGGCCGCTAAGCTCGGCGAAATACTGGGAAAAGAAGTCCTCTTTGCCCGGGACTGTATCGGGGATGAGGCCAGAAGAGTGGTCGACGGCATGAAAGACGGCGATGTTGCCCTGCTGGAGAACCTCAGGTTCCATCCGGAGGAGGAAAAAAACGATCCCGGGTTTGCCAGAGAACTTGCTTCCCTGGCTGATGTATACGTGAACGACGCCTTTGGCACGGCTCACAGGGCACATGCTTCCACTGCCGGGGTTCCCGGACTGCTTCCGGCGGCGGCCGGATTGCTGATGAAAAAAGAAATAGAGTATCTAGGCAAGGTCCTTACAAATCCTGTCAAACCGTTTGTGGCCATCATTGGCGGCGCCAAGATTTCCGATAAAATCGGAGTTATCGAGAATCTTCTTGATAAAGTCGATACTTTCATTCTCGGCGGGGGTATGGCCAATACCTTTTTGAAAGCTCAGGGGTTTGACATGGGCAAATCCCTGGTGGAAGAAGATAAAATTGAACTGGCCGCAGAAACTGTGCAGAAAGCCAACGCTAAGGGTGTGAAAGTGCTCTTGCCGTCCGATTTGGTGGTAGCCGAGTCGGTTGCGCCGGACTCCCCTCACAAGGTAGTGGCTAAAGACCAGGTTCCCGCAGGCTGGGCTGCGGTCGATATCGGTCCGGAGAGCGCGCGAATGTTTGCCGATGCGATTAAGGATGCCAACACAATAGTATGGAACGGCCCGATGGGAGTATTTGAGATGGAACCATTTGCCAGGGGTACCGAAGCAGTAGCCAGGGCTGTTGCCGAATCTGACGGGACTTCCATTGTCGGTGGGGGCGAATCGGCGGCGGCCGTGAAGAAAATGGGTGTCGCCGAAAAAATCAGCCATATTTCAACAGGTGGAGGGGCCTCCCTGGAGTTCCTGGAAGGGAAGAAACTGCCCGGCATCAGGGCTCTGGCCAAGTAGTTACAAGGGGAGAAAGATGCCGGCCACTGGCTCACTGGCCGCTGATCGGAGGTGAGAGAAATGCGGAAGCCCATAATTGCGGGTAACTGGAAGATGTACAAAACCGTTGAAGAAGCTATTGCGATGGTAAGCGAGCTGGCTCCTATGGTCGAAGATGTAACAGACGTGGAGATAGTTGTTTGTCCCCCGTTTACGGCGCTGGATGCCGTGATCGAGGCAGTAGGGGGGACCAATATTGCCGTCGGGGCCCAAAACATGCACTGGGAGGCCCAGGGGGCCTTTACAGGGGAAATTTCCCCGGTTATGTTAAAAGAAATGGGTTGCAAGTATGTAATAATTGGCCATTCGGAGCGCCGCCAGTATTTCGGGGAAACCGATGAGAATGTCAACAAAAAGGTAAAAGTCGCCTTTAAATACGGCCTCCGGCCTATCGTGTGCGTAGGTGAGAGGCTGGGAGAGAGGGAACAGGGTATCACCGAACAGGTGGTAAAAACCCAGGTTGAGGGGGCCCTGGCAGGTCTGGAAAAGAACCAGGTGGCTGAGCTGGTGGTGGCTTATGAACCGGTCTGGGCCATTGGCACGGGTAAAACCGCTTCCAATGAAGATGCCCAGGAGGTAATAGGTTTTATAAGGAATATAGTTGCCGAAATGTACGGCCGGGAGCCGGCCGAACAGGTCCGTATCCAGTATGGCGGCAGCGTCAAACCGGATAATATTTCCGGGCTCATGGGCGAGAAAGACATTGACGGGGCCCTGGTCGGCGGGGCCAGTCTTGAAGCCGGGAGCTTTGCGGCCATAATCAAGTATAGCGACCGGTAACCGGTGAGGGTAGTTTCTTAGTAGGAGGTAAGATTGTGGCGGCTGACGGTAAACCGTTAATGCTGATAATTCTTGATGGATGGGGTATACGAAAGGAAACTGAGGGGAATGCAGTCGCCCGGGCCAATGCTCCCTACTTTAAGGATTTGCTTGATAAATATCCCCATACTCAACTGGGTGCCAGCGGGGAGGATGTGGGTCTGCCCGACGGGCAGATGGGCAACTCGGAAGTGGGGCACCTGAACATCGGCGCCGGACGCATTGTGTACCAGGAATTCACCCGTATTTCCAAGGCCATCAGGGAAGGAGACTTTTTCCGTAACGAGGCGCTCCTGGCAGCCATTGATAACGTGAAATCCAGAGGATCCTCTCTCCACCTGATTGGACTGCTGTCCGACGGCGGTGTGCACAGCCATATCACCCATCTGTATGCCCTGCTGGACCTGGCCAGGCGGCACGGGCTGGGAAAAGTCTATGTTCACGCCCTGCTGGACGGGCGGGATGTACCTCCCGCCAATGCCAGGGAATACATAGATGCTCTTGAAAACAAATTCCGTGAACTTGGCGTCGGGGCCATCGCGACCGTCATGGGCAGGTACTATGCCATGGACCGGGACAGGAGGTGGGACAGGGTTGAAAAGGCTTACAATGCCATGGTTTTCGGCGAAGGATTAAAAGCAACCCTGGCCTCAGGAGCTGTTGCCAAATCTTACGAAAAAGGAGAGACGGACGAATTCGTGCTGCCAACGGTAATAATCAAAGAAACCGGAGAGCCGGTGGCCACGATCCGGGACGGGGATTCGGTGATATTCTATAATTTCCGGCCCGACAGGGCCCGGGAAATTACCAGGGCTTTTGTGGACGATGATTTTTCCGGCTTTAAACGGAAAGAAGGGTTTCCCCAAGTCCATTATGTCTGCATGACTCAATATGACAAGACCATCGATGCGCCGGTGGCCTTTAAGCCGCAGGTCCTGGTTAATACTCTCGGCGAATACCTCAGCCGGCAAGGGATTAAGCAGCTCAGGATTGCCGAAACCGAAAAATATGCTCATGTAACGTTTTTCTTTAACGGTGGAGTGGAACCGCCCAACCCCGGTGAAGAGAGAATTCTCATCCCTTCACCGAAGGTGGCCACCTATGACTTAAAGCCGGAGATGAGCGCTTACGAGGTCACTGAGGCGGTGCTGAAGGAAATCGATTCCGATAAATTTGAGGTGATTGTCCTGAATTTTGCCAACCCGGACATGGTTGGGCATACGGGTGTCATGGAAGCTGCCGTTAAGGCGGTGGAAGCCATTGATGACTGTTTATCCAGAATCATCGAGAGGGTTAAGAAGAAAAACGGCATTGTTTTGGTAACAGCTGACCACGGCAATGTGGAACAGATGACCGACCCCGAGACAGGCCAGCCTCATACAGCGCATACTTTAAACCCCGTGCCGTTTATATACGTTAACGACCGGGACAAAGATGCCCGGCTGCAGCCGGGCAGGCTGGAGGATATAGCCCCGACCATACTGGAACTTCTGGGAATGGAAATTCCGGCGGAAATGACAGGAAAATCCTTAATCAGTGGCCACTGGCCACTAAAATGAATCTGGAGGTAATGAGAAATGACTATTATAGGTGATGTTTATGCCCGCGAAATCCTGGATTCCCGGGGCAACCCGACGGTTGAAGTGGAAGTAATTCTGGAAGACGGGACTGTGGGAAGAGCTGCCGTGCCGTCCGGCGCTTCCACCGGCGCCTATGAAGCTGTTGAACTCCGGGACGGGGATAAAGAGCGTTATTTGGGCAAGGGGGTCCTGCAGGCGGTTGAGAATGTAAACACCGTCATTGCTCCCGAGGTGATCGGTTTCGATGCCCTGGACCAGGTCGGCCTGGACCGGACCATGATTGACCTGGACGGGACACCGAACAAGGGACGCCTGGGGGCAAACGCCATTCTTGGCGTTTCCATGGCTGTGGCCAAGGCGGCCGCCAACGCGCTGGGCATGCCATTGTATAAGTACCTGGGAGGAATAAATGCCAAGGAGCTTCCTGTCCCAATGATGAATATTTTAAACGGCGGCAAGCATGCCGATAACAATGTTGATATCCAGGAATTCATGGTTATGCCGGTGGGCGCTCCCAATTTTGCCGAAGCGCTGAGAATGGGCGCCGAGGTTTTTCATAACCTTAAGGCGGTCCTGAAAGGAAAAGGGTTGAATACGGCCGTCGGTGACGAAGGAGGTTTTGCTCCCGACCTTAACTCAAACGAAGAGGCTTTGGCGGTTATCATCGAAGCCGTTTCCAAAGCGGGGTACAAACCGGGAGAAGACATCATGCTGGCCCTGGATGTTGCCGCTACCGAGCTGTACAGGGATGGCAAATATGTGCTGGAAGGGGAAGGAAAGACCAAGACTTCCGATGAAATGATTGATTTCTATGTGGAGCTGCTCAAAAAATACCCGATCATCTCAATAGAAGACGGCCTCTCCGAAGATGACTGGGAAGGCTGGCAGAAGCTGACCTCCCGCCTGGGTAAGAGAATCCAGCTGGTGGGAGATGACCTTTTTGTGACCAATACCGAAAGGCTGGCCAGAGGTATCGAAACAGGCGTTGCCAATTCCATCCTGATTAAAGTTAATCAGATCGGCACTCTGACCGAAACCTTTGATGCTATTGAAATGGCAAAACGGGCCGGCTATACCGCTGTCGTTTCCCATCGTTCGGGCGAAACCGAGGACGCTACCATCGCCGATATTGCCGTGGCCGCGAACGCAGGGCAGATTAAAACCGGCGCGCCTTCCAGGACCGACAGGGTAGCCAAGTACAACCAGCTCTTGCGGATTGAGGAAGAACTCGGCGATATCGCCCGGTACAAAGGAAAAAAAGCATTCTACAACATAAGAAAATAGTCATATAAAAAGCCTGCCCTCTAATAGAGTATTAGGGGGTGGACTTGTTCCTGTCAAAAGTTTTTGAATCTTCTCTATATTGCCTCGAATTTTATTGTAATTTTGTCCACCCTATGGTATAATTGACCATCATGGGTTATCCTGGTTAGGGGGGTGATTTAATTACATATCCTGGTGCTTCTATCTGACCGGGAACCTTTATGATGCAGGGATAAAAGAGACAGAGAGTCCCCAAAATGAAAAATTTTAAGGAAGAGGAGAGTGAGAGTGTCTAATGAGTTTGAGTGAACCTACTATTGCTTTGGCATGGCTTTCCTTAGGTGCAGGTGTAATTTCATTAATTGTTGCCTTCCTGTTCCTCAGCAGCGTGCTGAAAGAAGACATGGGAACACCAAGAATGAAGGAACTGTCAGACGCCATCTTTGAGGGCGCCATGGCGTATCTTAACCGCCAGTACAAGACATTGGCTCCAATTGTTGCTATCATCTTTATCGTATTATTCTTTGTTCCCGTGGGGCTGTTTACTCACGGTGACCCCGAGGCTGCCGCCCAGGTTGAAGGGTTTACAGGAAGGCTGGCCCTTCCGGTATCTTTCCTGGTTGGCGCCGTTGCGTCTGCTTTTGCCGGTTATGCCGGGATGGTCAGTACTACCAAATCCAATGCCCGGACCACTAATGCAGCCCGCACCGGTATCCGTAAGGCCCTGAGTATTTCATTCAGGGGCGGAGCTGTAATGGGTCTGTCCGTTGCCGGGCTGGGCCTTGCCGGAGTGTCGGCATTGTACCTGGCATTTAAAATTCCCGCGGTTATAAACAGTTTTGCTTTCGGGGCCAGTGCCGTCGCTCTCTTTGCGCGGATTGGCGGCGGTATCTATACCAAAGCCGCTGACGTAGGCGCTGACCTGGTTGGGAAAGTTGAAGCAGGCATCCCCGAAGATGACCCGCGGAACCCCGCTGTTATTGCCGATAACGTGGGAGACAACGTCGGCGACACCGCCGGTATGGGCGCTGACCTGTTTGAATCCTATGCCGCTACCGCTATTGCCGCCATGGTCATCGGAGGCAGCGCGTTGAAGGATTACGGGTTACAGCTGCAAGGTGTCCTTTTCCCGCTGTTAATCGGTGCGATTGGTATTATTGCTTCTATTATTGCAACCTCGTTTGTCCGTATGCCCAGTGAAGAGTCCAACCCCCAGGCCGCTCTCAACTATGGTCTCTGGGGAACCAACATCATCACGGCTATTGCAGGTTTCATCCTGGCCAAAGCACTGTTTGGCGATATTGCCGTGGGAATCTTCGTTGGAATTGTCATGGGTTTGGTAACCAACGTAGCTATCGGTTACATAACCGAGCTTTATACTTCTTACCATATGCGCCCGGCCCAGGAGATCGCCGAGGCTTCCCAGACCGGACCGGCAACAAATATTATCAAGGGTCTGGCTGTCGGTTTGAAGTCGACTGTGTTCCCCATCCTGGTCATCGTAGTGGCCATCTGGGCTGCTTACTTCTTTGCCGAGAATGCCCTTGAAGGTTTGGGGATTTATGGTATAGCCATGGCTGCCATGGGTATGCTTTCCACCGCCGGTATGGTAGTAGCCATTGACTCGTTCGGACCGGTTGCCGACAATGCCGGCGGGATTGCCGAAATGGCTGAACTGGGACCGGAAGTCCGCAAGAACACTGACAAGCTGGACGCTGTCGGCAACACCACTGCTGCCGTGGCCAAAGGTTTTGCTATCGGTTCCGCTGCCCTGACAGCTCTTGCTCTGTTTACCGCTTATGCCGAGTCGGCAGGTTTGGGTGAGAGCGGAATAGATATACTCAACCCCATAGTTATTATCGGTCTGTTCATAGGCGCCACCGTACCGTTCCTGGTAGCTTCCTTCGCTATGGAAGCCGTGGGTAAAGCCGCCTTTGATATGATTGCCGAAGTACGCCGTCAGTTCCGGGAAATCCCCGGCCTGATGGAAGGTAAAGCTAAACCTGATTATGCTCGCTGTGTTGATATCAGTACCCGTGCAGCCATCAGGCAGATGGTTGCCCCCGGTTTGGTAGCTATCGGTACCCCTGTGATTGTTGGTTTTGTCCTCGGCCCCCTGGCTCTCGGCGCCGTTCTGGCCGGCGGGACTGCTTCCGGCGTGTTGCTGGCTTTGTTTATGGCTAATGCCGGCGGCGCTTGGGACAATGCCAAAAAGTATATTGAAACCGGACAGCTTGGCGGCAAGGGCAGTGACCCCCACAAGGCTGCCGTTGTTGGCGACACTGTAGGCGACCCCTTCAAGGATACAGCCGGTCCTGCCATGAACCCGCTGATCAAGGTTATGGGAACCATATCCCTTATCCTTGCTCCTCTGGTTGCAGAGTATAGTTTCTTTAGTAATCTCTTCTAAAAAAGTTTTAGATTTGATCCATTCCAAGGGTGTTGGGAAATCCAGCACCCTTTATTTACGGGTCAAAGTCCTGACCTCAGCAATAGACAAGGTTTTGATAGAAGCTCACCACCTGGGTTTCTCCGAAGAAGAAGTAAGAGCGCTCCTGGAGGAGAGAATTGATGAGTGGAAGGTGAAGGACAAATGA
>DYZU01000012.1 GCA_022735835.1 Thermincola sp.
AGCTCCACCAAAAAACATCTTGCCTGCTGATGAAGCAAAAGAGTTTTCCTGGTGAAAGCTGTAGGTACAATATGCGCATTTTTAGAAAAACAAATCCTTATTTATCAAGGTTTTCAGACTATTAACTGACAAAGTCAGGAGGAAAACCCGGAGTACAACCACCGGTACTGGCAGGAGTACAAGAGAAGAACAAAAGAGGGGAAATAACCCCTCTTTTTTATTTTGGCCAAACAGCCGCCTGCCAAACATCTTGACAAAACCTGCCATATACATGTAAACTATAAGTGTAACCAAAGTTTTTTGTGGTTTTGTTTCAAGTTTTTTCATTCACCCGTTCCCGGGAAAGTTTTATATCAACAACCAAAGGGGTACGTATGTCACTTTATAAGTGCAGGTACGTACCCCTTTTTGTGTTTATTCGCCCGTTAGGGCCAAAACCAAAAACTTTATGGGGAAAACAAAAGGGACAGTGTTTCAGGCGCTGTCCCTTTTAAATTTTATAAAACCAAAAACAAAAGGAGGGATAAACATGAATAAAACCAGACTGACCAGCTTGCTGTTCCTCTATACGCACTCAGACGAAGAAATAAAGCAGTATATCAGGGACCAGCTTGTGCAGGAACAGGTAACTGTCAGAGAATTGCTCGATGCTTCTGATCTGTTACCGTTACCGGAAAAAATGTTCCTGCCCATAGCAGACCTGGTGGACTGTGTAAAAAGAAAGGGTGGCAGTCGATCAATGGAAAGGACATTCAAAATCTACGAACTATGTCCGCACTGTCGGCGGGAAGTCCAGATTCCTGCTGACCAAAAGTCCCTGTGCCCGTCCTGCGGGAGGGAAATACTGCCCTGCTCGACATGCTACGACCACCTGCCGGGGTTTCGGGACTGTAACTGGTCTGAAGAAAACGGCTGCTGGAGGTTTCCGGCAGCGGAAAAGGGGGACTGAAAAGTGAACAATGTTAACAAAGAAATTGTCCTTGAATTTGAGGACGGTTACTTAAAGTATGACAGGACCACCAGACATATAATTGTCAAAACCAAATATGAAGGAAAGTATGTTTATACGATTAGCGATTATAAGGGCCTCTATACCGCCCTCCGTGAGATCGCTTGCATAAGCGCTTACGAAGGCATTACCGCTGATGTATTCAGTGAAATCGGCCCATTTTTCGACAGTGTCGAAGCGGAACTTAAAAAAACATTTAAAAAAACATCTGAAAGGGGGTTAAAAAATGACTATTAACAAGGAGATCGACAAAATCCTGGCTGACGCCAGCGAAAAGTATGCGAATTTCGGCGACCTGACCGCCGAGACCAAGGCAAAGCTGGCTGAAAAGCTGGGCATTGAGCCGGACAGCATCCAGGCCAGGCGTCACTTCTTCACCCTGGAACTCTGCAGGGAAGGAGTGCTGATAGACCTGGACATCGGGTACTGCCGCGGCCACGTCCGTGCCTCCGCCTCGGATTTCGGGCTGGACAACCCGACCGAGGAAGAAAAGGAGGTATGGGAGAAACGGGTGCTGAGCTTCGGCACCATCTCCGTCCTGCCGGCAGAAGTTTCACGGAAACTTGTTTCCGTGGAACGCCGGGCCAGGGAATACCTGGACGAAATCAGCTACAAGAGCCCGTGGGGCAGGTACGTGCATTACAAGTTATTTAACCAGGTGTACGGATACCTGCTTGACCGGCAGGAGGAATTCAAGCAACTGATCAGCGAAATCACCGACGAAACCACATACACAAAAATGAAGCTGGACTTTTACAGCGACTGCGTTTCCTTAGCCCGTTCC
>DYZU01000126.1 GCA_022735835.1 Thermincola sp.
CAATCTCCACCGGCAACCACTCCCGCTGTGCGGATCAGGGCCGGTGGACGATATAACGCCGCTCTTCGGAACACACCTGCCCGTCCTTCAGTATTTCTGACGAGTTTTTCAGCAAGGTCGCCTATTTAGGGGATACCTCTTCGGTCTTTAAAAAGAGTTTATCTTCAGTCTTTGCTTGTTACATCATTTTCATCTATCAAGGGGTTAACCATTTGCGGCATACCGGTAAAAACAGGCCTCTGTACGGAAATTGTTCTGGGAGCCTTGGTAATAAAGGTGATTGCGGCTGCGGTAACGCACAGGATGGCGGCGACGGTGTAAGCCATGTGGTATGTACCCGTAATGTCTACGATTTTCCCGGCCACCATTGAACCGAATACGCCTCCGACCCCCCAGGCGGTGAATACCAGCCCGTAGTTAACACCAAGGTTCTTGGTGCCAAAGTAGTCGGCGGTTGTAGACGGGAACAGCGACAGGTTGGAACCGTAGTTGAATCCAACGGCGGCAGCTCCGGCCAGCAGGAGTGTAAACGAAGTTGCTTTGGCCAGCAGAGCCATTACCGCTGCCTGGGACAAGAACACCAGCAGCATCGTGCGGGTCCTGCCCAGTTTATCTGAAACCATACCGGCAATAATCCGGCCGCCCGCGTTACCGACGGCCAGAACGGCTACCAGGATAAAGCCCAGGTCCACGCCGGGCAACTGCTGGGTAGCTATTTTGGCCATATGGCCGATAATCATCAGGCCGGCAAAAGAAGCAAAGGCATACATTATCCATAACAGGTAGAATTGCGGGGTTTTGAGCATTTCATGCCAGTCATAATCGTGCTTCTGGGCAGAAGTTGCTGTGGAAGCCTTTTGGGACGGCAGACCTGCGGGGACATAACCGGCAGGCGGGTTTGTAAGCAGTTGAGCCAGCAGTACAGTTACTATAAAGAAGGCGGCCCCGAGTACTAAAAACGTCGTATTTATACCAAATGATTTGAGCAGCGTTTTTGTCACAGGAGCAATATAAACGGAGGCGAGGCCGAACCCGCTGACAACTATTCCGGTAATAAGGCCTTTTTTGGCCGGCGGGAACCACTTGACGGCCGGCGGAGTAGCGGAAGCATAACCGAGGCCAATTCCGGTACCGGCCAGGACCCCAAAGCCGATGATCATCAGGAGGTTGTTGTTGGGGTTGGCAAAGCTGGACAGTATCATGCCTGTGCCGGTCAAGGCGCCTCCCAGAGCCGCTACGATTCGGGGTCCTAATTTGTCCTGAGCCCGGCCGGCAAACACCATCATGACGGCAAAAACACCACAAGCTACGGCATAAGGAAGAGAAGCCTGGGTTGCGGTCCAACCCCATTCTTTGGTCAGGGACTTGGCAATTACGCTCCAGGCATATAAAACACCGAGAGCCAAATTGATACCTGTTCCCGCGAAGGTGACTATCCACCCTCTGTTGGCAGACTTTGCACTCATTGATACACACACCTTTCCAATAGTATTTGCATCCCAAATAGAATTTTGCGAAGCAAATAAACCCGGGATATTATCCCGTAACTCTCCCCCCAAGGATATCCGGTCTAATATCGACAGGTTATTCATGCTTCTCGGTTGATAAATACAAGCTTATACTTTAACTTATCTTTTCAGCAACCGCTTCGGAAGGTACCCCCTCCTTTCAAAAACAGAGTTCAGGCGGACAGATATCCGCCCAGCCCCATTAGAAGCCCGTTCGCTGTTCAAAATAAAGTAAAATATAGAGGGAACGGTCTGGAATGTATTTACTATAAAAGTAGTAGATGCATTCCCTGTTAATGATTCTATCATTAGCTTCTGCCGATTGCACTTATTAATCCTTCAACGGGCGCTCTTTGGGGGGGAACGGTCGTTTTCGGCAGGTAAGCGGGTTATGTGTGCACATTTCACGGCCTGAAACTCCCAATTTATTTCCGGCAAATGGTGACGATTTGTGAAACTAACTGTTGACATTCATCAGAAGTTGAATTATTATTTAACTAGGTTAAATAAAATCGGGAGAGATTGTTTTGGATAATGAGACATTGCAAACTGTTGACAGGGACATCGGACTGTTTATGGCTATTGTCAGGGAAATTCTTTCCCAGGGTTTGGTGGAGGAAGTATCCCGGGAACGAATTACCGTAGGCCAGGTCAGGTGTCTTTGTTTTATTTTGGCTCATGAAAAAATTACAGTTGGGGACATTTCCCGGGGTTTGGGAATCAGTTATCCCGCTGCCACCAAGACAGTATCACGTTTGGCCGAAAAGCGGCTGGTGACAAGAAAGCATGACCCGGCTGACAGGCGGAATATTTTCGTTGAAATCACTCCTGCCGGCCGGGAACTTGCCGCCAGGGTAAAACCTGAAAAGCTTAGAAGACTGGGTTTGCTCCTGGAAAAAATGGGACCCGACAGTTTAAGCCAGCTGCGTAAAGGAATCGAGGCTTTTCTTGCGGCGGCAGTTACCGACGAGGAGCTTTTCAGGCAGATATGCCTTCATTGCGGGAGGGAACACGTAGAAAACTGCATCCTGTCAAGCTTAAAGTGTCATAAGTTTGACAGGTCGAAAATCAACGGCTAACCCCCGGCGGTAATGCAAAGTATTGGAGGTCTAAGGAAATGAAGTTAACTATTCAGCCCGATAACATGGTACTGGAAGTGGAAAAAGGAGAAAGTTTGTTAGAAGCTGTGAGGAGGGCGGGCATCAACCTGGCCAGTTCATGCGGCGGGAAAGGTACGTGTGGGAAATGCAAAGTTGAACTGATCAGCGGCACTGTTGACAGCAAGGCCCGCACCAAAAAGCTGAATGCCAATGAAGTCCTTTCCTGCCAGACCTTTGTTCAGGATGAAGATGTGGTCATCAATATTCCCAACGACGGGCGGCGTCTCGGCAGCCATAAGGTACTGATCAACGAAGTATCTCTGCCCAACCCCTTCCCGCTGCAACCCCTCTTCCGAAAAATCGTTCTGACGGTTCCTGAGCCTTCCCTTGACAACAACATAGATGATTTATCCCGTGTGCTGGTGGAATTAAGGCGCCGGACCGGGATAGAAGACATATATTTTAACCTGCCGATGATGCAGAAACTTCCGCTGGTTTTGCGCGAGGGAAACTGGACCGTTACCGTTGGCCTGGCCATGCTGAGCTGCCAGGAAGCGGGATGCGGGATAGACGGCTGCGGCCCGGAAGGTTACGGAGGTTGCAGGACGGAAGTGATTGAGCTGGAACCCGGGGAGAATAAGGGCCCTTACTATGGACTGGCTATTGACATCGGAACCACCACCGTCAAGATTAACCTTGTTGACCTGGCAACCGGGGATGTGGTTGATTCCGGGGGAGAGTATAACCTCCAGCAGAGGTACGGCGATGATGTTATCAACCGCATAGTATATTCGGTTGACGCGAAAAACGGTTTAAACAAGCTGCAACAGGCGGTGCTGGCTTCCATTAACGGGCTGGTGGAAAAGATGCTGGACCGGCAAAAAATCAGGGAAGAGCAGATTTACACCGCTGTTGTGGCCGGAAACACTACGATGATACATCTGTTCCTCGGTATTCCTGCCAATCATATAAGGTTGGAACCTTATATCCCCGCCACCGCCCTGCCTTATCCCATCCACGCAAGATATATAGGCCTCATAATGAACCCCGACGGTTTTGTTTATACACTTCCGGCGGTTGGCTCATATGTGGGGGGAGATATTACTTCCGGCGTCCTGGCCACAAGGCTGGCCCGGAGAGACGAGATTTCGCTGCTGATAGATATTGGAACCAACGGTGAAATGGTGCTGGGCAACCGTGACTGGCAGATCAGTTGTGCATGCTCGGCCGGCCCCTGTTTTGAAGGGGGAGGCATTAAATACGGAATGCGGGCCATGGACGGCGCCATTGACAAAATTGAGACAGGACCTGACTATGAAATAACGGTAAGCACCATTAACAACAAGAAGCCCCAGGGCATCTGCGGGTCAGGTTTAATTGATATTATCGCCACTTTCATGAAGAGCGGGATCATCGGCAGGACCGGTAAATTTAATAAAAGCATCAAGCACCCCCGTCTCCGGATGGGTGAAGAAGGATGGGAATTTGTCCTGGTGTGGGGCAAGGAAACCGAGCATGGCAATGATATTGTAATCCTGGAAACGGACATTGATAACGTGATCAGGGCCAAAGGGGCAATTTACGGAGGAATCAGGGTGCTGATGAAGCACGTGGGGATGAGTTTTGATGATGTCAATGAGATCATGATTGCGGGGGGATTCGGCAATTCCTTGAACATCAAAGATGCCATTACAATAGGAATGCTGCCGGATGTGCCGCTGGAGAAATACCGTTATGTCGGCAATACTTCTCTGAAAGGGGCGCAGATGTGCCTGACCAGCGCCAGGGCTTTTGAAGAGGTCAAAGAAATGTCCAGGGGCATGACATATCTCGACCTGTCTGTAGGCAATGACTTCATGGAAGAATTTGTTTCCGCCCTTTTCCTGCCGCATACTGATTTCAGTCTTTTTAAATCTGTGGCCAATTTTTAGTTTTAATTTAAAATTCATACGAGGGGAGGAAGAGAATTGGCGCTTTTGGAAGGTGAAGCAGAAATTATCCAGGCCGAAGTGGAAGCAGTACTCCAAAAACACGGAGTGGACAGCGGAAAACTGATTCCCATACTCCAGGATGTTCAAACCAGGCTGGGCTATCTGCCCCAAGAAGCCATGCTGCAGATTGCGGAGGCCCTGAAAATTCCGGAAGTGGAGGTTTACGGAGTGGGAACTTTTTACAACCAGTTCCGGCTAAACCCGCCCGGGAAACACCGGTTCAAGGTGTGTATGGGTACGGCCTGCCATATGGCGGGAGGTAAAATTATCATGGAATCTTTCGAACGGCGGCTGGAGATTAAAGAGGGTGAGACTACACCGGACCGGGAGTTCAGTCTGGAACGGGTGGCGTGTGTCGGGTGCTGTGCCCTGGCCCCTGTTGTTGTCGTTGATGAAGAGGTGGAGGCAAAGGTAAGGCCGACCAGGGTAGACGGTATTTTGCTGGGCTTTGAAATGCAAAAAAAGGCCAGTGAAAAGCAAAAGCGGCAGGAAACAGGGGCAGAGAAACAGCAAGAGGAAGAAGGTAGAGAACAATGAACAGTTCCGGGTCGGCCGGGCAAAATTATCAGCAGTTGAAAAGCCGGGCCTTACAGAAAGCAGCGGAATTAAAAGAGAAAACATGTATAATGGTAGGAACGGCCACATGCGGCAGAGCGGCAGGGGCTTTAAACGTTCTGGAAACCATGCGCAGTGAAATCAGCAAACACCAGCTGGATGCGCAGGTATTGGAAGTGGGATGTCTTGGGTACTGTTACGCGGAACCGATGGTGATCATATCCAAGCCGGGGCACCCTTCCCTTTGCTACGCGTCTGTGGATGAGGGAATTGCGGCCCGACTGGTTTCGGATTTTCTCGTCAACGATGACCCTTGCTTTGATTTTGCGCTGGCAGCGCTTGAACCCAACGATTTTTTCCCCACCTTTTCCGATTATCCCCGCGGAGTGTATGAACAGAAGATAATATTGGAAGACTGTGGTCTGATTGACCCTGAAGATATTGACCAGTATCTTGCCCGTGACGGCTACGGTGCACTGGCAAAAGCGCTCGAAATGGACCCTGCGGACGTGATTGCGGAAATCAAGGACTCGCAATTGCGGGGAAGGGGAGGTGCGGGTTTCCCAACCGGTAAGAAATGGGAAACCTGCCGGAAAGCCTCTGATCCGGTAAAATACGTTATCTGCAATGCCGATGAAGGGGACCCCGGGGCTTTTATGGATCGGGCCCTCCTGGAATCAAACCCTCACCAGCTGATAGAAGGGCTGGCCATTGCGGCTTATGCGGTAGGGGCGGCCGAAGGGTATATTTACGTGCGCGCGGAATATCCCCTGGCTGTCCACAGGCTCCAGACAGCGCTGGCCCAGGCCAGGGCAAAGGGGCTCCTGGGAGAATCCGTGTTGGGGAGCGGTTTCAATTTTAACATCGAAATTTTCCAGGGTTCCGGCGCTTTTGTGTGTGGGGAGGAAACTGCCTTAATTGCTTCTATAGAAGGGAATGCGGGGATTCCCAGTCACCGCCCGCCTTATCCCGCCGTTTCCGGCCTGCGCGGCAAACCCACCGTTATTAACAATGTCAAAACCTTATCTTATGTTCCGCATATTATTCGCAAAGGCGCCGGCTGGTTTAAAAGCATCGGG
>DYZU01000127.1 GCA_022735835.1 Thermincola sp.
AACCGGGTGTTCCTTGATTACTTCCTCCAGGACATCCCAAACTTCCGGGCGGACCCGTTCCACCATCCTTTTGGCGCTTTTAATGTTATGGGCAAACCCGTCATTGACCAGTTTTTTCATTACAAAGGGCTTAAACAGTTCCAAGGCCATTTCCTTGGGAAGCCCGCACTGGTGAATCAGCAGGTCGGGTCCCACTACAATGACGGAACGGCCTGAATAGTCAACCCGTTTTCCCAACAGGTTTTGGCGGAACCGCCCCTGTTTTCCCTTCAGCATATCGCTGAGAGACTTCAGCGGCCGGTTACCGGGCCCGGTGACCGGGCGGCCGCGCCTGCCGTTGTCAATCAGCGCGTCCACCGCTTCCTGAAGCATCCTCTTTTCGTTGCGGACAATGATATCCGGCGCTCCCAGATCCAACAGCCTTTTTAACCTGTTGTTTCTGTTAATCACCCGCCGGTAGAGGTCATTTAAGTCCGAAGTGGCAAAACGGCCTCCGTCCAGCTGAACCATCGGACGCAGTTCGGGCGGAATCACGGGAATTACATCCATCACCATCCATTCCGGACGGTTGCCCGATTTCCGGAAGGCTTCTACCACTTCCAGCCGGCGGATGGCTCTTATTTTACGCTGCCCGCTCACTTCTCTCAGTTCCTGCCGGAGTTCTTTGGCCAGTTTTTCCAGGTCAATCTCCTCCAGGAGCTTCTTGATGGCTTCCGCTCCCATCCCGGCTTTAAACTGGTTCCCGTATTTTTCCCGGTATTCCCGGTATTCCGTCTCGGTCAGCAGCTGTTTTTTCATCAGGGGAGTTTCCCCCGCGTCAATCACGATATAAGAAACGAAATACAGGACTTTCTCCAGAGAACGGGGTGACATATCGAGAAGCAGCCCCATCCTGCTGGGAATTCCCTTAAAATACCAAATGTGAGAAACCGGCGCTGCCAGTTCAATGTGTCCCAGGCGCTCGCGTCTTACTTTTGACCGGGTAACTTCCACCCCGCACCGGTCGCATATGATTCCTTTATACCTCACCCTCTTGTATTTGCCGCAATGGCACTCCCAGTCCCTGGTCGGTCCGAATATACGCTCACAGAACAGTCCGTCCCGTTCCGGCTTCAATGTCCGGTAGTTGATGGTTTCGGGCTTTTTGACTTCACCGCTGCTCCACGCTCTTATTTGATCAGGGGAAGCCAAACCGATGCGCATCCGGTCAAAATTATTTACATCTAACAAAGGGCCACTCTCCCTTCACCGTTTGGTTTTCGTAAAGCATGAACCGGATTTTCCTTAATCTTCGTCCTCAAACTCGAAATCCTCGTCGAGGAAAGTATCATCGAATTCTTCCAGGTCTTCTTCCTCCTCGATCGGTTCATAACTCTCGTCGACGGCAGGTTCACCCTGGATGTCGATTCCCAGTTCCTTGGCAGCCTCGCTGATATCCTCTTCTCCCTCTTTAATCTCGATCTCTTCATCATCCTCGGAGAGAACCTTCACATCCAGTCCCAGGCTCTGAAGCTCTTTGATCAGAACCTTGAAGGACTCCGGCACTCCGGGTTCGGGAACGTTTTCACCTTTGACAATGGCTTCATAGGTTTTTACACGCCCAACCACATCATCCGATTTGACGGTAAGGATTTCCTGGAGAGTATAGGCAGCCCCGTATGCTTCCAGGGCCCACACCTCCATTTCGCCAAACCGCTGGCCGCCAAACTGGGCTTTTCCGCCGAGAGGCTGCTGCGTGACCAGGGAATACGGTCCCGTTGACCTGGCGTGAATCTTGTCGTCTACCAGGTGAGCAAGTTTTAACATGTAAACATAACCTACGGTTATCGGGTTGTCAAAAGGCTCACCGGTGCGGCCGTCGTACAAAATGGTCTTCCCGCTGGGCGGGAGCCCCGCTTTTTGCAAAGTTTCCAGTACATCGTCTTCGGTAGCCCCGTCAAACACGGGAGTGGCCACATGAATTCCGAGAGTTTTCGCCGCCCATCCCAGATGGGTTTCCAAAACCTGTCCAAGGTTCATCCGCGAAGGCACGCCCAGCGGATTGAGGACTATCTCAATTGGAGTCCCATCCGGCATAAACGGCATGTCTTCCTCGGGTAAAATACGGGCAATAACACCTTTGTTCCCGTGCCGTCCGGCCATCTTGTCACCTTCGGAAATCTTTCTCTTCTGGGCGATATAAACCCGTACCAGCTGGTTGACCCCGGGAGACAATTCATCTCCGTTTTCCCGGGAGAACACCTTTACATCAACAACCTTCCCGGATTCCCCGTGCGGGACACGGAGAGAAGTATCACGCACTTCCCGGGCTTTTTCCCCGAATATGGCCCGCAACAGCCTTTCTTCAGCCGTGAGTTCGGTTTCGCCCTTGGGAGTCACCTTGCCCACCAGGATGTCACCGGGCCGGACTTCGGCTCCGATGCGGATAATTCCGCGGTCATCCAGGTCCTTTAAGACATCTTCACCCACATTGGGAATGTCCCGGGTGATCTCTTCAGGACCCAGTTTGGTATCCCTGGCGTCACATTCATATTCTTCAATGTGAATTGACGTAAAATAATCGTCTTTGACAAGCTTTTCACTAACCAGAATGGCGTCCTCGTAGTTGTATCCTTCCCACGGCATGAAAGCCACCAGGACATTGCGGCCCAGGGCCAGTTCGCCCATGTCCGTTGAAGGCCCGTCGGCAATGATTTCCCCGGCTTCGACTCTCATGCCCACATCAACGATGGGCTTCTGGTTCATACACGTACCCTGGTTCGACCTGGTAAATTTCATCAATTTATATGTATCAGTTTCACCCCGGTCGGTCTTGATCTGGATCTCATCGGCCGTAACTTTATGTACTATACCGGGGTTCCTGGCAATAACCACCACCCCGGAGTCCCGGGCAGCTTTATGCTCCATCCCGGTCCCCACCAGGGGAGCTTCAGTCCTCAGCAGGGGAACAGCCTGCCGCTGCATGTTGGAACCCATCAGGGCCCGGTTGGCGTCATCGTTTTCCAGGAACGGAATAAGAGCTGTGGCAATACTTACCACCTGTTTGGGCGAAACATCCATATAATCGACCTTGTCAGAGGTCACCACCAGGATTTCGCTCCCGTGCCTGGCGTTTACCTTGGGACTGGCAAACCGCCTGTTTTTATCCAGCGAAGCATTGGCCTGGGCGATCACATAGTTGTCCTCTTCATCAGCCGTCAGGTACACAATTTCGTCCGTTACCTGGCCTGTTTCCTTGTCAACTTTCCGGTAAGGGGTTTCAATGAATCCGAATTCATTGATCCGGGCATAAGTGCTTAGTGAACCGATCAAACCGATGTTGGGACCTTCCGGCGTTTCTATCGGGCACATGCGCCCATAATGGGAGTGGTGTACGTCGCGAACTTCGAAACCGGCTCTCTCCCGGCTTAAGCCTCCCGGTCCCAGCGCGCTCAACCGCCGCTTATGGGTCAGCTCGGCTAAGGGGTTGGTCTGGTCCATGAACTGTGATAACTGGCTGCTGCCAAAAAACTCTTTGATGGCTGCCACCACCGGCCTGATATTAATGAGTACCTGTGGTGTGATCACATCCACATCCTGAATGGTCATCCGTTCCCGGACAACCCTCTCCATCCTGGACAAACCGATGCGGAACTGATTCTGCAGCAATTCGCCCACCGACCTCAGCCTTCTGTTGCCCAGGTGGTCGATATCATCAACTTTTCCTTCGCCGTTCATCAGTTTCAGCAAGTACTGGACGGTTGCCACAATATCCTCTTTGGTCAGGCTTCTGATTTCAGGAGCAACGTTGATCTTCAGTTTCTTATTTAATTTATACCGGCCTACACTGGCCAGGTCGTATCTCTTGGGGTCAAAGAACAATGTTTCCAGAAGGGTCCTGGCGCTTTCCACAGTAGGAGGCTCCCCCGGCCTCAGCCTCTTATAGATCTCCACCAGTGCTTCTTCTTCTGAATCAGTATTGTCTCTTTCCAGGGTGACCCTGATCTTTTCATCATCATCGAACAGTTCCAGAATCCTGGCATTGGAATCGTAGCCAAGGGCTCTTACCAGAACGGTGGCAGGAAGTTTTCGGGTCCGGTCAATTCGTACAAAAATATTGTCGTTCAGGTCGGTTTCAAACTCCAACCATGCTCCCCGGTTGGGGATTATGGTGGCATTATACAGTTTTTTCCCGCTGGTATCTATTTGTTCGGCATAATACACGCCCGGCGAACGGACAAGCTGGCTGACAATAACCCGTTCCGCCCCGTTAATGATGAAAGTTCCCTTTTCGGTCATTAACGGAAAATCTCCCATAAACACTTCCTGTTCTTTAACCTCTCCCGTTTCTTTGTTGATCAGGCGAACTTTCACCCGCAGGGGCGCTGCATATGTAACGTCTCTCTCTTTACAATCCTCTACCGTATACTTTGGTTCCCCAAGGTTATAGTCCACAAATTCGAGAATCAAATTCCCTGTGAAATCCTGAATGGGGGAGATATCATAAAACATTTCACGTAAACCTTCCTTGAGAAACCAGTTATACGAGTTCTGCTGGATCTCAATCAGGTTGGGCATTTCCAAAACTTCCTGAATCTTGGCGTAACTAATTCTCTCCCGCTTCCCCACCTTGATCGGATATACCATTAAAACCGTCACCCCTTAAAAAGACTTAGCAACCGCCTAATTTGAATTTTTGAAGCAAACATTTAAAAGCAAGGCTTATTTACTAAACCTCGCTTTATACCTTTGTTTATAAACATTCTCTATTACCGGAAAACTGTATCCGACATCTGTCTATTATTCCCGGAAATTAGGGTGATTATGCATTGTCATGGATTTCCCGGTTTTTCCTTCTATATTTTTTCTTCGATAACTTTTTCCTTGTATAACGGTCCGATATAATAGCATTATTAAATGTTAGCATACTTAGGAAACATTGTCAAGAATAATTATGTATAAAAAAAGAAAAAGTCATGGGGGGTTTCCCCCCCGATTAATTACTTAACCTCTACACTTGCACCGGCTTCGGTAAGTTTAGCTTTAATAGCTTCAGCCTCGTCTTTGCCAATCTTTTCTTTTACAGGCTTGGGAGCTCCGTCGACCAGGTCCTTGGCTTCCTTCAGACCAAGGCCGGTAATTTCCCGAACCACCTTGATTACATTAATTTTCTTGTCGCCGGCGGCTGTCAGGATGACATCAAATTCTGTTTTTTCTTCGGCTTCCGGGGCAGCGGCTGCGCCGGCAGCGGCAGGAGCGGCGGCAACTGCAGCCACCGGAGCGGCGGCGGTAACTCCGAATTCCTCTTCAAAAGCCTTAACCAGTTCGGCCAGTTCCAGGACGGTTAAGCCTTTCACAGCTTCCAGAATCTCACTAACTTTAGACATTTTTATCTTCCTCCTTAAATTTTTCAAAGTATTTCATTTATTTTCAATGGTTTACATCAAGTATTTACATCAGGCCTCGGCTGCTTTTTTCTCGCGAACGGCATCAAGAACATAAACAAGATTCCGCAGAAGGCCCTGTAATGCCCCGGCAAACCCGTACAATGGCGACTGCATAGCCCCCAGGACTTTTGCCACCAGCACTTCTTTGGCCGGCAGATCGGCCAGAGCCTTGACCGCCTTAACATCAATAACCCTGTTTTCCAGAATACCCGCTTTAATTTCCAAGGCCTTATGGGTTTTAGCAAATTCGGACAGGATTTTGGCCGGAGCTACCGGGTCGTCAATCCCAAACGCTATTGCCGTGGGCCCTTCCAGATACGGGTCCAAACCTTCCAGACCAACTTCATCAGCCGCTATGCGGGTAAGAGTGTTCTTTAGGACTTTGAACTCCACTCCCGCTTCTCTGAGCTTGGCACGCAATTCAGTTACCTCGGCCACGTTCAATCCGCGGTAATCTGTCAAAATTGCGCCCTGGGATTTTCGCAGCCGGTCTTTGATCTCTTCTACTACTTTTTTCTTGGCTTCGAGATTCAGCAAAACTACTCCACCTCCTTTAGATAACCCTCTGAGCCGTACAGGGGCGGATAACCGCAAAAATCAAGGCCGCGGTAGACATACCGCGGCCTGAAAGAATGCACGTTTAACTTTCAATTTCCCGGCCTCGGTTGGCAGAATTAAGCCTCTCGGCGCCAACTGTCTACAGCTCAATGAGGTTATAAAGTTGACAGGTTTAATTATACAACGGGTTTATCTGAAAAGTCAACAATTACCTGGCAGCTCTCAGGGGATTAATCTTAACGCCCGGACCCATGGTCGAAGAAACCGTTATGCTTTTCAGGTAGGTTCCTTTGGCTGCGGCCGGTTTGGCCCGGACCAGGGCTTCAATCAGGGTTTGCAAGTTCTCGGCGAGCTTTTCGGTTTCAAAAGAAACCTTGCCGATAGGCGCATGAATAATGCCCGCCTTGTCAGTCCGGTATTCAATCTTACCTGCTTTTACATCCTTAACCGCTTTTTCCACATCGAAAGTAACGGTCCCGGTTTTCGGGTTAGGCATCAGGCCCCTGGGCCCCAAAACGCGGCCCAGTTTACCGACGGCGCCCATCATGTCAGGTGTGGCGATAGCCACGTCAAAATCAAGCCATCCGCCCTGAATCTTTTCAATCATATCTTCGGCCCCAACAAAGTCAGCGCCTGCACTTTCCGCTTCCTTGTGCTTTTCGCCTTTGGCAAAGACAAGAACCCTGGCAGTCTTACCCGTACCGTTTGGCAGGACAACCGCTCCCCTTACCTGCTGGTCGGCGTGCCTCGGGTCAACGCCCAGCCTGACCGCAACTTCAACGGTTTCGTCAAACTTGGCAGAGGCTAATTTTTTCACCATCTCCAGCGCTTCTACAGGCTCATAAAGAAGGGACCGGTCAATTTCTTTAGCTGCATTCTGATATTTCTTGCCGTGTTTTGGCATACTGTAAACCTCCTTTGTGGTCTTAACGGAATTATCCTCCCACTATTATGAGCGGCCAGTGGCCGGTTAGCCTTCAATTTCAATTCCCATACTGCGGGCAGTTCCTTCGATCATTCTCATAGCAGCTTCCACGCTCGCGGCATTAAGGTCTTTCATTTTGAGCTCGGCTATTTCACGCACTTTGCTCTGGGGTATTCTGGCCACCTTCTTTTTGTTGGGCTCACCCGATGCAGTTTCAATCCCGGCCGCCTTTTTCAACAGGACAGCAGCGGGAGGAGTTTTGGTAACAAATGTGAAAGACCTGTCTTCATATACCGTGATTTCAACCGGAATAATCAAGCCGGCCTGGTTAGCTGTTCTCTCATTATATTCCTTACAAAACTGCATAATATTTACGCCATGCTGACCAAGCGCCGGACCGACAGGAGGAGCAGGGGTAGCTTTGCCTGCAGGAACCTGTAATTTAATCATTCCCACTACTTTTTTTGCCATAGTATTTTACACCTCCTTATATGCAAATGTGGTAAAACGGGCTCTCGCCCTCCCACTCTCAATGCTAAACGGTTTCTACCTGGCCGTATTCCAGTTCCACGGGAGTTTCCCGCCCAAACATGGAAACCAGGACTTTCAGTTTGCCTTTCTCGGGATGAATCTCTTCGATTACTCCCACAAAATTTTCAAAAGGTCCTGAAATAACCCGTACATTCTGGCCAATGTTAAACGTGTACCTGGGCCTGGCTTCTTCCACACCCATCTGCCTGAGAATTTGACGGGCTTCAGATTCATGAAGCGGTATGGGTTTGGAACCGGAACCGACAAACCCGGTAACCCCGGAGGTGTTGCGGACCACATACCACGAGTCGTCAGTCATGATCATTTCTACCAGCACATAACCCGGAAAGACTTTGCGCTTGGAAATCTTCTTTTTCCCGTCCTTGATTTCGACCTCGTCTTCCATGGGTACCAGTATTCTAAAGATCTTATCACCCATGTTCATGGACTCGACCCTTTTTTCCAGGTTGGCCTTCACTTTATTTTCGTAGCCGGAATAGGTATGTATAACATACCACTTTTTATTATTGTTTTCAACGCTATTGCTATCCATAACACAAGGGACCTTATGCCAAAGGCCCCTCACCCCCTCGAGTCTATTTCGGGACAATAAAACTAAGGATTTCGCTCAAGGCACTGTCAACCAGGAATATCAACACAGCCACAAAAGTCACCGCTACCAGAACTACACCCGTAAATGTGACCAGTTCACGCCGGTTGGGCCAATGGACTTTCTTCAGCTCTGACCATGCCCCCTTGAAAAACTTCTTCGCATTGGCCAATGCCGGTTTTTTTGATGAAGCGGGAACCTTTGCCGCGCTCTGGGGCTTCGCCGGTGCACTTTCTTTCTTTAAAGGAAGCTTTTTGACAACTGCCTTTTCTTCCGTTTTATTCTTAGCCGCAGTTTTCTTTGGGGAACTTTTTTTCTTTTTCACGGACCCTTTATTTTGAACGGGTTCTTGGTTTGTATCAACCATTGTTTCCCACACATCCTTAACACTTTTTTCGCATGTGGTCTATGCCAACAGCAGACTTGTCCCGCTACTTGGTCTCTTTATGAACGGTATGGGTTTGGCAAAACTTGCAGTATTTTTTCATTTCAATCCTCTCCGGATTGTTCTTTTTATTTTTGTTGGTCTGGTAGTTCCTGTTCTTGCAAGCAGTACATGCGAGGGTAATTCCTACTCTCATCACTGACACCTCCCAAAGTAAACAGCGTAATGCAATCAGAATCAAGCAAATTGTCTTTTTGGGGCAACAAAAAGAAAACCCTTTATGCCGGTACTTTAACAATTTATCACAATTCATTTTAGCTGTCAATAGTTTTAGAGAAGCATACTCATAGTTTACCTGTTTTTTCAAGTTTTATAACAAGGAATATATCTGCCACTCCCTGGCTTTCATAACTAAAAAGAAAGGCTGCCCCAGTTACTTATGGGACAGACCCTTGTTATTGATTGGTTTCTTTTATTAG
>DYZU01000013.1 GCA_022735835.1 Thermincola sp.
CATCCTGGCCTTCGCCCTGCGGTTTCGCGCAAACTTCAGTAAGTTGGGCAACGGCGGCAACACAAGAAAAACCTCAAAAGCAGTCAGCCCTTCTTTTTTGAACGAATAGGAAAGTATAAATTTTTTGGTGCTTCCTCTTGATAGAAAACAAATTAGTCTTTCTGAGCAAGAATTGATTGACCTTATTAAGTTACCTGACGGCGAGGCATTTAAGTAGAATGAAAACTAAATGTGTATACTAGACTTCCCTACCTGGTGCGGGTGCGGAGTGGGCTGGTTTTGCCCAAAAAGTTGGTTACAATGAGCCAGAATAACAGCCAGAACGAGAGCATCAGGGACAAGCCGGGGCTTCCGGCCGCGGTAAATAGTCCTGCACCAATGGCTCCGCCGGTAAGATACTGAATCCCTATCCAGACAAAGATGGTGATAATGGTTCCCACTATGCTCAAAATAATTCCCGAAGGCCTCTCGCCTTTGAGCCACTTGGACGGGAAATACCCGTAATAATTAAAGAATACTATTATCGTAATGGCCCATATCACGTAATCGAACGGTAAGTTCGGCAAGGCCAGGTTAGCCCGCCTGAAAACGCTTCCGATCACAAAGGCGGTTATCAGACTCATCAACAGCGCCGAAAGTTTTTCGTCTTTCATATGGCTGGCCGGAATCGTGGGCCTGGATTCGTGCTGGCCAACTCCCAGGCGTCCCAGCAGATTAATGTACCAAATGCCTCCTGCGTTAAGACCCAGTGACAAATAGCCAAAAGCAGTGCTCAGGATATTGTTGGCCGAGGAAAATTCGGTAGTCATCCTGGCAAACATCAGATTGGTCGCTACAGTCAGCGCCGCAGCCGCCAGGAGACCCAGCAGGCGCTGTCTTACCAGCGCCATGTTGCCGGGGAAACCGAGGTAGTTAATCCAGGTAAACCACATAATTGCAGAGAGGGCAAAAGTAATGCCCATAACTTCCGCCCCGGCATAATCACCGGGCCTGGCCCAGATACGCAGGTTTTGTTCTTCGGCCTGGGCTGCCGGAACAGTTTTTATATTGGGAATAATGCCATAGGACCATTGGGTGAATTTTCGCGCGTTAATATCGAGAGCTGTTTGAATGACCTGGACATTTTCCGAACCTATTGATTTGTCGAGGTAAGATAACCCTGCCAGGTTTGCGGTTGCCAGTAACAGCGAGACAGTAATAGCAATAACGGTATCAAAAGCCCGCCTGTTCATAGGCCTAATCCGTATAGCTCCACCAGTAGTTTACCGCGTATACTGCCAATAGGCCGTAAAGCCACATCCCGCTCCATGCGGCGCCGGTATATTGATGGCCTTTTCCGAATCCAAACAGGGCTCCAATAACCGGGACTGACAGTAATACGGTAAAAAGTACTATTACGGCCACCTTTAAAATCTCAATTAACCTGGCAGTTTGCCTTTCCAGTGATAACAAGGCATGTTCAGATATTTCACGTTTTTCATCCATGTTTCTCCCCCCAAGAAAAACTTAGGATTCTGTTGTCGGCTTTCTGTTGCTTAAACTCACCCCCAACAGGTTCCGTGCTGATGGCAGACAAATATCCAATTTAATTATTATCCTGGTAATGACAAAAAGCACTTATTTTTTGTTGAATGGTCGTTTTTGGCGGGCGAACTGTCGAAAATGACAGGCAAACGGTTAAATATAGGGGTAAATGGTTTTGGGCGGAATAGCCCTCCAGTTCATCTCCGGGGCGGAACGGAAGAGATTAATCCTTGACCGGTGGGGTGGTTGCCACCGGAATTTTCCTGGAAATTACAATGCTTTGCGGTGGTTTGGTAACAAAGGTCAGGGCTGCGGCAAGCAGGCATATAACCACTGCCACTGTAAAAGCCGGGTTGTAACTGCCGGTTATATCCACGATTTTACCGGCAACCATTCCTCCGAAGACCCCGCCGACACCCCACGAGGTGAACACAAGCCCGTAGTTGACGCCGAGGTTTTTGGTGCCGTAAAAGTCTGCGGTCGTTGAAGGGAACAGAGAAAGATTGGCGCCGTAATTAAATCCCACCGCGAAAGAACCCAGGATCAGCAACGGTGTGCTGGTAAATTTCGTGAAGAGGAACAGCACTGCCGCTTGAGAAAGGGATACCAGCAATATTGTACGGGTACGCCCTAATTTATCGGAGATAAACCCCGCTATAATCCGGCCGCTGGCATTGCCGACGGCCAGTATGGCCACCAGGACAAAACCCAGGTTTATTCCAGGCAACTGTTTGGCTGCAATTTTGGCCAGGTGCCCGATAATCATCAGGCCGGCAAAGGAGCCGCAGGCAAACATGATCCAGAGGAGATAAAACTGCGGGGTTTTTATCATTTCATGCCAGTCATATTCATGCCGGGCGTGCTGATGCTTTGTACTTCCAGCTGCCGGCATGCCGGGGGGAATATACCCAGCCGGCGGGTTCCTCAGCAACTGGGCTAACAGCACAATACCTATCAGGAATGCTATACCGAGGGTTAAAAAGGTCTTGTTGATACCCATTGATTCCAGCAGTTTATTGGTAAGCGGTGAAATATATACCGATGCGCAGCCGAACCCGCTTACCACCAGGCCGGTAATCAGGCCTTTTTTGTGAGGAGGGAACCATTTAACCGCGGGAGGGGTCGCGGAAGCATACCCGAGGCCCATTCCTGCCCCTATCAGGAGACCGAACCCGATAACTATAGGGAAAATTCTTTCGGCCGAAGCAAAGCTGGAAATTATTAGTCCGGCGCCAGCGCATAAACCGCCAAGAGAGGCCACCAGCCTGGGGCCGACTTTATCCTGGGCTCTTCCCGCGAAGACCATCACAACGGCGAAGACTCCACAGGCTACGGCGTAAGGCAGCGACGCCTTGGACGCGGTCCAGTTCCAGTCCTTGGTCAGGGCTTTGGCGATGACACTCCAGGAATACAACACTCCCAGGGCCAGGTTGATCCCTGTTCCGGCGAAGGTAACAATCCATCCTCTCGCTGAATTTTGACTGCTCATTAAAAAACACCTCCGTTTTTTGAAAAATTGGACCAAACCGGGCAGATTAGTCAGCTCATTGGTGGATCCCCCCTTCCTTGGATACCGCCGGCCAGTCGCTCAGGGCGCAAAAAAAGGCTGTTACAGTTGTAACAGCCTCCGGGCGAAAATGCCTCCGGACTCGGGCAGAAAAAAGAGGCCCAAAGTTTAAGACCGGCAGGATGTGCCGGTCTCCGGACTCTGGGCCTCTGGACTCTTTTGGTATTATTCTATCGGATGTTTCAGGATAATTCACTTGATTTGGGGTTAAAAGCATTTTTTTTTCGGGCCAACGGTCAATAATCGAAGCCCAATGGTGTTCTGGGCGGAAGCCCATCCAACGGCAAGTCTTTGGCAGCCCAAGAAATTTAGTGTAGTTCAGCGCTTTTTCTGGTATAATATTTAAATAGACGGAGAAAGGCTGTGGATTATGGGCAAAGAAGTTGTTATTTCGGTAACAGGTACTCAAATAAATGAATACGGTGAGGTTGATGTCCAGGAACTGATCACTACCGGCAGCTATTATTCAAAAAAAGGGGCCTATTTTATTGTCTATAATGAGTCTGAAGTTACAGGGATGTCCGGGACGACCACTTCTCTGAAGGCAGAGCCTGACCGGGTAACTCTAAACAGGATGGGATGTTCCCAACAAAGGCAGATTTTTGAAGAAGGCCGCCGTCATCAGGGTAACTACATTACTCCTTACGGGATTATGTTTATGGCCGTTATACCTTCAAAAGTGGAAGTAAACTTGACAGACGTGGGCGGCAGTATTAACCTTGAATATGAGTTGGAAGTTGAAAATAAAAAGATAAGTGATAACAAGCTGTCACTTACGGTGAGGGAGGCATAAGATGAAGTCTGTTTTGGAATCGGTGAAGGGCCAGATCATTGTCGCCATCAGGCAGGCCGCTGAAAAAGCAAAAACTGAGGGAAAACTCAACTACGATTCCCTCCCTGAATTTGTTCTGGAAGTGCCAAGGGAGAAAGAACACGGGGATTTTGCCACCAATATTGCGATGCTGTTGGCACGACAGGCCAAGATGCCGCCCAGACAGGTTGCGGAAATCATAAACTCCCATATCGACCCTGAAGGCACCTGGGTAGCCAGAATAGAGATTGCCGGTCCCGGGTTTATTAATTTTTACCTGAACAGTGACTGGGTATATGAAGTCTTACCCCAGATTGAAGAACAGGGTGACCGGTACGGAAACAGTGACGCCGGGCAGGGTAAAAAGGTTCAGGTGGAGTTTGTCAGCGCTAATCCAACGGGTTTACTGCACATGGGCAATGCCAGGGGGGCCGCCCTCGGAGACACTATAGCCAATCTTTTGCAGGCTGCCGGTTTTACTGTAACAAGGGAGTTTTACATAAATGATGCGGGGAACCAGATTGAAAACCTGGGAAAGTCCCTGGAAGCCAGATACCTGCAGCAACTGGGACAGGACGTGGTCTTTCCCGAGGACGGTTATCACGGCCAGGATATTATTGATACAGTAAAAAGGCTTATTGAAAGGGACGGGGACAAGTATCTCGGCATGGATACGGCGCTTCGCAGGGAACTCCTGATTCAATATGCCCTGGAAGAAAAACTGCAGGCGATTAAGAACACTCTTAGAGAATTCGGTGTTGAATATGACGTCTGGTTCAGTGAACAGTCGCTGCACGATTCCGGCGCTATCGATGCCGTACTGGAAGAGCTGCGGGCAAAGGCGTATATTTATGAGAGTGAAGGGGCGGTGTGGTTTAAGACTACCGAATTCGGTGACGAAAAAGATGAAGTTGTGGTGCGCAGCAACGGGATCCCCACTTATTTTGCGGCAGACATAGCTTATCACAAAAACAAATTTGACCGCGGGTTTGCCTGGATAATCAATATTTGGGGGGCGGACCATCACGGTCATGTTAAACGCCTTAAAGGCGCCATGAAGGCCCTGGGTTATGACCCGGACCGCCTGGATATTGTTATAATGCAGCTTGTCCGCCTGTTTAAAGGCGGTGAAATAATCCGCATGTCCAAACGTTCCGGTGAATTTGTTACCCTGGAAGACCTTATGGCGGAAGTGGGCAAGGACGCCGCCCGGTATTTCTTCGTGATGCGCAGCCCGGACAGTCATCTTGATTTTGATATGGACCTTGCCAAATCCCAGTCCGCCGAGAACCCGGTCTATTATATCCAGTATGCCCATGCCAGGATTTGCAGTATTTTCCGCCAGTTAAAAGAGAAGGGCGGGACTATTCCGCGGGCCGGGGATTGCAATTTGATGCTCCTGAAAGAGACCGCTGAATTGGAACTTATTAGAAAAATAGTTGATTTCCCGCACGAAATTGCCGAAGCTGCGGTCAATCTTGAGCCTCACCGGATAGCCAGGTATGCTCACGAACTGGCCGGGCTTTTCCACGTTTTCTATAACAGCCACCGTGTTATAACCGACGAGCCTGACCTGCAGAACGCCCGCCTTGTCCTGGTAAAATGTACCCAGACGGTGGTACGTCGGGCGCTGCATCTGATGGGCCTGACCGCCCCGGAATCGATGTGAGGCCTTTTCCAACAATTTCGGACAAATTTTTTAATGAAAGGCAGGAAAATACTCCCACCGGGTCGAATAAGTCATAAGTCGTGTTGGGCGATTTTGAAAAATTTTATTTTTATAAAGCCTACGGGAAGGTGACATATATGGCTAACCCGACGGGGGCAGAATACAACCCGCACATGTCCGAAGCCGACCTGGCCCATGCAATTCTCAAGGCAACCGGGACTCCTCTGTACTTCAGGGACCTGTTTGAACAGGTTATGACTATCAAGCAGCTGACGGGAAAAAATAAGGAACATATAATGGCCGGCATCCATACCGAATTAAACCTGGACGGCAGGTTTATTCATGTCGGCAAAGGGGTATGGGGATTAAAAGAATGGATGCCCGACAGGGGTTCGCATCTAAACCAACCGGATGAGGAATGGGATAATTAAAATGCGTGGCTTTCCCACGCAATTTTTAATTGGACTGATTCCCTTGACAGGCTCCCGGCAAGGAGATAGAATGTGTTAGGTAGTTCAGAATTAATTAAAATTTATAGTAAGAGGTTATTAGAACAGGAGGAACATCATGGCTAAGTATATTTTCGTGACCGGAGGAGTTGTTTCGTCGCTCGGAAAAGGAATTACGGCCGCTTCCTTGGGATGTCTTCTGAAGAGCCGGGGGCTTAAAGTCGCCATTCAGAAATTCGACCCCTATATAAATGTCGACCCGGGGACCATGAGCCCTTACCAGCACGGCGAGGTTTTCGTGACAGATGACGGGGCGGAAACAGACCTTGACCTGGGACATTACGAACGGTTTATCGATACCAACCTCAGCAAATACAGCAATGTTACCACCGGTAAAATATACTGGTCGATCATCTCCAAGGAGCGCAAGGGGGATTTCCTCGGGGGAACCGTACAGGTGATTCCGCATGTGACCAATGAAATTAAGGACCGTGTTTTAAGGGTTGAAAAAGAAAGCAAACCCGATGTGGTCATTACCGAGATCGGAGGAACCGTCGGTGACATTGAGTCTCTCCCTTTCCTGGAAGCTATCCGGCAGCTGAAGAGCGACATTGGCCGCGAAAATGTAATGTATATCCATGTAACCCTGGTTCCTTATCTTAAAGCATCCGGAGAACTCAAGACCAAGCCTACCCAGCACAGTGTAAAAGAATTGCGCAGTATAGGTATTCAGCCGGATGTTATAGTTTGCCGCTCGGAGAGGCCTCTGTCAAGAGAAATGGAAGAAAAAATTGCGCTGTTCTGCGACATCGATAAAGATGCGGTTATTCAGGCTGTGGATGCCTCTACTATCTATGAAGTTCCCCTGCTGATGAAAGAAGAGGGGCTTGACGATATTGTCATCGAGCGCCTGGGACTCAAGTGCCGGGAAGCCGATATGACTGAGTGGATCCAGATAGTGGACAAAATTAAAAACCCCAGGTACAAAACAACTATCGCAATTGTCGGGAAATACGTGGAGCTCCAGGATGCTTATATGAGTGTGGCTGAATCCCTGCGGCATGCCGGCCTTTACCATGATTCGGCAATAGACATTAAATGGATCAATGCCGTTCAGCTGGAACAAGGCGAAGATATAGTGAAAGAACAGCTGGCCGGTGTAGACGGGATCCTGGTTCCCGGCGGTTTTGGCGACCGGGGTATTGAAGGGAAAATAAGAGCCATTACTTTTGCCAGGGAAAATAAAATACCTTTCCTGGGCATCTGCCTGGGGATGCAGTGTGCCGTTATTGAATTTGCCAGGCATATCGGGATGAAGAAGGCCAACAGTTCGGAGTTTGACCCCCGGACGCCTTATCCGGTAATTGATTTGCTTCCCGAGCAGAAGGACATCGAAGAAAAGGGCGGGACCATGCGGCTGGGGTTATATCCATGCAAGTTGGCTGAAGGTACGTTGGCCTCCAACGCTTACCAGGAAGACTTAATTTACGAGCGCCACCGTCACCGGTTTGAATTTAATAACGAATACCGGGACCAGTTGAAGGCAAAAGGAATGGTAATCAGCGGGACATCACCCGATGAAAGGCTGGTTGAGATAATCGAACTGGCTGACCATCCCTGGTTTGTGGGAACCCAGTTCCACCCCGAGTTCAAGTCCCGCCCCAACAGGCCCCACCCGCTTTTCAGGGATTTTGTGGGGATGGCCCACAAACTGCAAAAAGGCACTCAGAATTAAACGAAAAACCGTGGAACCGTACCAGCATCTTACCGGAACCTTGACGTACAGGAGAGTACGACTTTTGGTTTCGGTATATTTCTTATCCCGGACTTTTCAACAGTTCAATAAGACCTGTGGTAAATGGGAATAACTAACCGGAGATTAAATTAAGTGGGGGGATCATCAGTGAACAAAAAACTTGTTGTCGGACTGATTTCCGGCGTTATCCTGCTTTCCCTTCTGGCTGCCGTGGTGTCAAACCCGGCGGAAAAATCCAAAGCCAAACGCGGTGACCGAATTGGCGTAATTTACATTGACGGGATTATCACCGGTGACAGGAGTCAGGGGGGATGGTTTGGGGGCCCGGGAGGGACATCCGTTCTCAGTCAGCTCAAAGAGGCCCGCGAAAATGATACTATAAAAGCGGTCCTGATTAGAATCAACAGTCCCGGCGGCAGCGCCGCCGCATCCCAGGAAATCGGGTATGAAATAGATAAAATCCGCAAAGCAGGGAAGAAGGTTGTGGCTTCCATGGGAGACGTGGCGGCTTCCGGGGGATACTGGATAGCAGCCAGGGCAGACAAAATAATTGCTGACCCGGCTACAATGACCGGAAGTATAGGCGTAATCATGGAAACCATGAACATGCAGGAGCTGTTCGATAAAGTAGGTATATCTCCCCAGACAATTAAAAGCGGCCCTTATAAAGACATAGGTTCTCCGAACCGGCCCTTAAGTTCTGCGGAAAGGGAAATTTTACAGGGTATGGTTAATGATATCTACCAGCAGTTTGTGGATGTGGTGGCCGAAGGCCGCAAAATGGAGCGGAACAAAGTGCTGGAACTGGCTGACGGGCGGATATTCACGGGACGGCAGGCCAAAAACCTGGGGCTGGTAGACGAGCTGGGAAATTTTTATGACGCCGTTGCCCTTACAGGAAAACTGGCCGGGATTAAAGGCGAGCCTGTTATTTATGAATTCGGCCCCCAAAGCCCCTTCGAGAGAATTTTCGGAGGGATCAGGAGTGTTTTGACCCCCAATTACAGTTACACTCCTTTATCACCCAGGGAAATTCATATTTTCCGTGAAATCCTGAAGGCCCAACCGGCTTTGCAAAATCCATGGGGGGGTCTGTCGGATGAATGATTTGCAAGAAAACGGCAATATATCCCGTCCGGGTTTAGCTGAATTGGTTTATGGCGTGCTGTTTACGCCGACAGCTACTTTCCGTAGTATTTCAGCCAACCCCCCGTTGTTTCACGGTTTTATTGTTTTTCTGGTTGTAGTGGCCTTAACTTCACTGGTCAATATCCTGATTCCGCCGGATTTTTCAAACGTACCGCCGGAGTTTGGCGAGGCCCTGGCCAGAGCAGGTCCGTTTATAGGAATCATCGGGGCATTGCTGGCTTTTATCAGCTGGTTCATGCAGGCCGGTATCTTTCAGCTGTTTGCCGAATTCTTCGGAGGGAAAGGGCGCGCTACCGGAGTTTTGACTGTTCTGGCGCTGGCTGACATTCCCGGAGTCCTGGTTATCCCGTTTAAGGTTGTCGGACATTTTACCGCCAGCTCTTTTCTGGGGACATTTGTCACCGTTGCTGGCAGTCTGGCGGTATTTGTCTGGGGGATTCTCCTTTTGGTCATCGGCCTCCGGGAAATCCAGCAGTTTTCTACCGGGAAGGCAGTGGCTACCATTTTGATTCCTTTCGGAATCGCCGGACTAACTGCAATGATAATTATTATTTCTTTGGTTGGGGCCGTTATACCCTTTGCCGGCTGATCATATCCCTTACTGTAAAGGGATTATATCCCTTGCTGTAAATGGTTGTAGATTTTTAGTATAAAGTGACGATGGATTTATTTCCCCGAAAAGAAGGATATATTTGATTTGCCGCGAATTACTCCGTTATAATTGAGGTAAAATTTAGAAAAAAAGCTAAAAATAATTTCCTTGAAACAGGGGGGAGAAGACTATGACAGCAAAGCTGCTGGTAGTTGATGACCAGATGGGAGTAAGGAGATTGTTGTTTGAGGCTTTTAGTGAAGAAGGCTATGAAGTTGAGCTGGCCGGGAGCGGTCGGGAAGCATTGGACAAAGTCAGAATGATACTGCCGGACCTTATTCTCATGGATATGAAAATGCCCGGGATGAACGGGCTGGAAACCCTCCACGAGATCAAAAAAGTTAATGATTCAGTACCCGTGATCATGATGACCGCCTACGGAGAACTCGAAATCGTTGCCGAAGCAATGAAGCTGGGCGTGAAGGAATATGTGACAAAACCGTTTGACATCAACGAACTCAGAGGGCTGGTTAAGAAAACCCTCGGTCAGGTCAGAAGCCGTCAAGTGGTGTAACAATATCTGCCTTAAAAACAAAATTAAAAAACAAAAGGTGCGGGAATAGTTCAACAACCGACGATAAAAAGAGGAATTTTATTTTCAGTGGCGAAGTAAAGATACTGGAGGAGGGTTAACCATGATTGTTGCCACTGAGTTTGTTGTCGCTATTCGCTGCCCGTCATGTGGGAAGTTGGATTTTCATTCAATTTCCCGTTTTGCCTTTACCGGAACAAGCAGTCTTAAGGTCGCCTGTACCTGTGGAGCCCCCAAACTGATTATCGGAACGAAGAACCGACAGCAGTATTGGTTCCAGGTTCCCTGCGTCCTCTGTGAAACAAACCATCTGGTTTATTATAAGGCTAAACAACTATGGTCAGATGAAGTAACTTTCTTTTACTGTAATGACACCAACGTTGAGCTGGGCTTTTTCGGACCGGGAGATAAAGTGCATGACGTAGCCGATAACTACGAGCATAACCTGGAGACCCTGGTGGAAGAGCTTGGTTATGACGATTATTTTTTTAATCCTGAAGTTATGTTTGAGGTTTTAAACAGCCTTCATGATATTGCCGAAGAAGGGTTTCTGTATTGCGAATGCGGAAGTTATCAAATCGAAATAGATATATTCCCCGACAGGATCGAGCTGCAGTGCAAAAACTGTAAAACGGTCAGCGTGGTTTATGCCGAAAATGAGGAAGACCTCAAACGGGTCAGGGGGATAAAGAAGATAGAGCTGGTAAAGAACGGGTTTAAGTCTCTGGACAATTTTGACAAGAATAAGAAAAACAAAAAGAATAATTCTAAGCGGACCAGGCATTAAATAGAGGTCCTATAAAAAAATTGCCCCATGTGAAATTAATCAATAATACATAAGGAGGGTGTTCCATGTCTCTTGTACCCATCAGTGAATTACTGAAAAAAGCGGAAGAAGGTGGTTACGCCGTCGGCGCCTTCAACTGCAACAACATGGAAATCGTCCAGGCTATTATAGCTGCTGCCGAGGCCGAAAATTCTCCGGTTATTATGCAGGCCAGCCAGGGCGCCATAAAATACGCCGGTATCGATTATATCACCGCCATGGCCAGGGTTGCCGCCGAAAATGCTTCTGTCCCGGTTGCTCTGCACCTGGATCATGGTACCAGTTTTGAACAGGTGATGATGTGTATCCGTAAAGGTTTTAGCTCCGTGATGATCGACGGTTCCAAGCTTCCTTTTGAAGAAAATGTCGAATTGACCAAAAGGGTTGTGGCCGTGGCCAGGGCTGTAGGTGTTTCCGTGGAGGCCGAACTGGGGAAGATAGGCGGAACCGAAGACGATATTCATGTCGATGAGAGAGACGCCTTTTTTACCAATCCTGAGGAGGCCAGGGAATTTGTGGAGCGTACAAACGTTGACGCCCTGGCGGTGGCAATAGGAACGGCCCACGGCCAGTATAAAGGTATTCCGGAGCTGGATTTCCCCAGGCTGGAAAAAATCAGGTCACTGGTGAAAATCCCCATTGTGCTGCATGGCTCTTC
>DYZU01000128.1 GCA_022735835.1 Thermincola sp.
CGGGTGCTACACGCCGGCCGGGTGCTACCGTCAGCCTGAGAGGTTGACGGTTGAAGAGCTAATGTTTCAACCCTCACCCGGTACGCCGGCCGGGTGCTACCATTTGTGCTTGACAGTTCGGGTTGGTGCTAGTAGTTTCAACCCTCACCCGGCACGCCGGCCGGGTGCTACTCCGAATCGCGAATCCCTTGGGACACCTGGAGGCTAATGTATCCTTTAGCGAACCGGCACTCGCTTGAATAGGGTATTGGACAAATCCACATATTCAATCATCTATCCCTTATGTACTAAGAGTTTCACTTACCGCGAACCTCCTTGATAACTTGTACAAGCTAGTGGTTCGCGCTGGTTATATCATCAGCACATCATTGTCAAAATCTAGGGCGGTGTTGATGCCATACGCGATTACATTACGTTCCTTTGGCTCCCGAAGCCTGTAAATCCTGAGGCTATCCTCCTTTTCATTAATGCTCTTTAAAAGGCGGTGCAACATTTGCTCGTACTGCATTTCATTTACTGAACACTCAAAGACAGATTTCTGTACACGCTGGCCGTAGTCCTGACATATTTTCGCCACCTTCCGTAGCCTTTTGCGACCTGGCGCAGTGTCAGTGGTGACATCGTAAGCAACGAGTATCTGCAATAAACCCACATCCGACTATCGGTATATAAAAGGAACATAGACTTCAATGTCGTTTCTGAGAAACCTGGCGAACAATCTGGCCTGAATATGTGGCACCAAACCTAAGGGAATCTTACGGTCTAGCACGGGGTGCAAGATTTCTTCCTGTTTGCGCTTTTGGTAAGCAACCAGAACTTCCTTGCGGCCAGTTTCTCCCAAGTGTACAGCGCCACCGGGACGCTCCACGAAATCGCTAATCCCTAACTGTCGGCGGTTAACCAAGGTTAACGCAAGCCTATCCGCCAACACAGGGCGCAACTCCTCCATCAGATCCAAAGCCAGAGAAGGGCGACCCGGCCTGAGACTGTGCAGATATCCGACTTGAGGGTCCAACCCGACCCCTTCCACAGCCCCGGCGCAATCGTTTACCAATAGGGTGTAAAGAAAAGAGAGCAAGGCATTTACAGGATCGCGTGGAGGTCGCCGGTTCCGGGAGTCCATCCTAAACTTCTCTCGATCCTGTCGAACCATGCGATCATACGAGTTAAAATAAGCACGAGCACATTCACCTTCGATACCTCTAACCTCGTCCAGCCCCGTGGCACCGGCCAGGCGGGAGAGAGCATTGCCCAATCTTTGTGCTAATCCCCGCAACGTATTTTCATCCTCTGGATTATCGGATTCCCTAGCCGCTCGCAGAACCACCGTACGACAATTTTTGAGTTTCCCGGCTACGATGGACTTCACTAGCATCAACGTCTTATCCAAGTTGGAAAGCGTTTCATGCTGTGCGCGCCGGAGGAGAACGTTGCCGGAAACAGGTCCCTCCAACCTGGCCTTGAACCGGCCATCCCGGTCTAAGAACACCAGCGCCCGACCGTCCTCCGCGCACCGGGCCATCAGTGCGGGACTGACCAGAACATTGCCAAAGCACAGTATTGACCCCAGGTGATGCAGGGGCACTTGGAGACGTTTCTCACCATCCACTTCTATGCGGACAGTCTCGTGATCCAGGCGCAGGTACGCATTCTGCGTAGTCACATACAGAGTGTTCAGTATAATCCCGATGTTTACACCCCCAACGGGTCCTCATTCCGAAAGAGTTCAGCATTCAGTTTCCTTAAACGCACCTTTTCACCAGCCGCTTTCGGTAAACAAGATTCTACCAAAGAACACTTTTGACAACGCTCATCATTGGCCGGAGGCGGGACAGTCCCGGATTGCAGCATGCTCCGAATCACCTCAGTGATCCGGGCAACTTCTTGCCGAAGAGCTTCGGTAATGATCACTTCCCGCCGCCGGCGCGAGGAGTAGTGAAATACGGCACCCTTGGGTACCACTTCCCCAGTCATTTCTGCCAGGCAAATGGCCTGGGCACACAACTGCAAATCATCGTGGATACGCGGCCGTCTTCGTCCATATTTGTACTCCACCGGATAAGGAACGTCACCGTGAAACTCGACAACATCCGCTTTTCCGATCAATCCCAAACGCTCGGACCATAAAGGCAGGGCGCGTTCTATGCGCACCCCGCCCTCTACGGTTGAGTCCGGCTCATCCACGCACTCATGCACCCGCCGACCGCGTAACGTGTACAGGTTTTCGTCAAAGGTTTGCTCCACATGGATCAACGCGCACTGACGCGGGCAGTAACTATAATGCTGAATTGCCGAAATGGCTACGATATCGTTATTGGACCATTTCCCCAGGCTCTCGCTGTTCACGATTTACCCCACCAGCCTGGTCAAGGTTACACCGTCCGGTAAATTATTGTCGTCAACTTCCACCACATAGTCTTCAAACCGACGCGGCGTCCGTATCCCTTCCTTCAGCTTGACAACCACACGGTCAAGAACAAGCATATGTGCTGGCGCATTACCCACACTGTTTTCGTGGGTAAACACGTACAAACCCCGACAAGACATAAAACCTCTGCTGGCAGAGCGGTCAAGATCCCACATCTGCTGCAGGGCCTGCCAGAATACGCTCAAGTCTTCTTCTGAAAGACCCGTTTCCTGTCCCAACAACGGACTTACAAACCCATATCCGCGATAAAGGCCATAGGGAATAATGGACTTGCGCCCCATCTGACCGGATGCCGCTTGTTCATCATCCACATCCCCGCGATCGGTATCGTCAGGGTTAGTCAGCGCCACTCGAGTAATAGACAAATCAAGTGGTACAACCGGATCGATCGAACGGGCAAAGGTCATCTGGATCGGTCCACGAACTTGGCCGCAATTCCAGTGCAGTTGCTTGCCGCTTTTTTCTTCCTTGGTCTTCCCTGTTGTCATTACTGCGCCAAACACACGCACGTCAAAAAAGTTGTCGCACATCCATTTGCGTGCATTCTCGTTGGGCTTTAAACTACCCTCGTTCAACTCCAAGGCCAGGTAAGCCCGCTTTTGCTGGTGAGCTAAGATGCCTCTGTTTTGCACATAGATTTTGTATCTTTCATGGGCGCCGCGTACGGACTCCACATAGTTTCGAACCTTACGTTTCAAGCATACATCCGTCACCAAGCCGTGCATCGTCTCTGGGTCCACGCGGGGAAGATTGCCAGCATCTGGATCTCCGTTGGGGTTTCCGTCTTTCACATCAAACAGCAGGACAAAGTCGTGACGGCACTTCGGATCGATAATTACCTGTTCGCTCATATTAAAACTCTCCTTCATCGGGAATTTGATTCTGATCTGCCTTCTTGTTTCTGGCTGCCAACCGGTCCGCAGCCTTTTGATGGTAGTACCCAAGGGCAAACAATCCCTGCTCTTCCAAAGATAAGACAGCCGGGAAATGCCTCAACTTGGACTGGATCTCTTCGAGGCGCTCCTGAATGGCAATGTAAGCGCCCCGTTTTTCCCGCCGCAACTTACCCAGGTGACTCTGGGCTCCACGCAGCAACCGCCCAAATACCGATGCCGGTGCCGACGAAGCCGTTCCAAAAAAACGATCTGCAATGGTGGCATTAATCTTGGGCATCGCCGTTCGTTGAGCGGCTTCCAGCACAGCAAACAGGCGACCACAGAGATAAGCCGGGTGCACATTTTCCGTTTCCAGTTGTCTCAAGGTTTCCTCCCTCCCTTTCGCATCCGAAAGCAATACCATTTTAATCAGAGCCATCCTCGACCGCGTAACCCCCTGTTCCGCCCTGTTACGGCGCACGGCCTGAAAGAGCAACCACTTGGGCAATTGTCCGCCGTGTAAGGCAAAGCCGAGCAGGGTTTTGGGCACATTCGCAACCATCTCCCTGTTCGCGTCCCGGTAAAGACTGGCACAAAGAGAGTACAATCCGTAAGGGTCTCCATCCTCTCCGGTTTTCCAATCAACTATTTCCTGCAGCACAAACCAGCGAGCCAAGTTCGTCCGGACGTTCCCCACCGTGGTCTCCAGCCAATCGCGGACAGCCACCCGTCCCCCGCTGGCGGAAAGAGCGGTGGCATAAAAAAGATTTTCATCAAGTGAAGAATGCTCGCGCCCTTTCCAGGCTGATGCGATCAGGGTTTTAACTTCCTGCGGCTGAGGCTTTGTAAACAAGGAAACCGGTGAAAAGCCCGCTTTCTCCCGCGTCCAGAAAAGATACAGCAACGGTCCGACTCGGATATGCGTTTGTTCGTTCTGAATCAAGTCGTTGGCAGCAATCAAGTATTTTTCGGCGCAGCTGCTACAGGTCGGGGCTATAACCGACTCCTTAAGACCGTAGGATTCGAAGGCCGCTTCGTTGGCTGAAATCAGCGCCATGCCGGAAGGCTGGCCGCCAGGAATGCCCTTAATGTTGCCAGGGTGTCTGCTTACAGGTATACAGGATGTGCCACAAACAATACAATCTATCTTGCTTCCTTGCTGTAGAGCGAAATGCTGCGCCCAGAACCGCTGTACGGATGGAGAATCATGCGGAAATCTACCATCTACGCGAAAAACCACCAAGCTCTCCGGTGTAATTTTCTCAGGGAGATCTGCGGCAGCCGGATCAAACTTCTGGACAAACTGCAGCACCAGCAGGATATCCCGCTCCCCCGTCGCTTCCGCGCATTTCCGCAAAAGCTTAACATAGGCTTCATGCCGGGCAGCAGATTTAGCATCCCGCTCCAAGCCAAGCACATATTCCGCCTTATCCACCAACAAATTCGCCTTGATGGCAGAGGCGCGCACACCTGGCGACGGAACCACAAACACCTTGCCCCGGTCACGCCTGCCCCCGCTACTTGTACTCACAAAGCGAATAAGTCTTCCCTGATCATCAAGGTCCACAATCCACGGTACAGACGTAGGCTTGTACATCGTCGGCGGCAGGTCTAACCGCTGTGCATACTCATTCAGACGTTGCAGTAAGATAGCTTGTCCCTCCCTTCATAAAGTTCCGGCGGAATTCTAATTACGCCTTTTTCGAGCCGGGCCCCAAAAAACCTGGGCACAGCCCTGCCGGATCCATCCGGGGCAAAATCCAGGTCAAACAGGATCCGGCCCAAATCATCCGTGTGCTCAATCGGCTTTTCGTCCCCATTCGGAGGCGCAAAAAAGCCCGAAAACTCCCGGCAGCCTAGATAGGGTTGATGGTGACACTGGCCCCGCTGCACCCGGCGACGGAACATATCCCGATACTTAGCCACATGCGCATCTGCATGCTTACTCAAACGAATATCGGCCTTGATCAGGTAGCCCACATCACGCAGGGCCAGCGTATGCCGTTGAGCACGGTCATCCTCAGCGAAGTAGCCGCCATCATTTAAGGCCCATCTCTGTACAGTAGATATTGCCGCAGTCTTGTTCACTTCATTGCGCAGCAAGGAAATATGCCGGATTGGGGCCAAAACCCAGATTTCGCGCACCAACCAAGCAAACTCGGGGCGCCAGAAGATGGCCTCCAGTATACCGCGCGCCGCTGACGGGGTCATCACAGGATACGTCACTCGCTCCACTTTCATTTCAGGCCGGGTGAAGCAGGCAAAATCCCCCCAAACCTTGACCTCCAATGGCGGATAATCTTGCACATAATCACCTCCTTTCGTCAAACCGATCTAGAATACAAGCGTCTCCGGATCTCTGCCCCGTTGTGTCAGGCCGAGTACCGGATCATATGCACCCAGCCATTCGAACAGTCCGGGTGTGATTTCGGCGATCAAACCTTCTTGCTTGAGGTGTGAAAGTTGGTGTTCGTAGATATTGACAAGGTACGGTTGAAGCCGCCGCATGGTGTGGCGCACAACGCCACCAGCACTCCGGATGGAAGAAACGAGTTTGTCCACCTCGTCAGTGTAACGGACTACAACTGGTATGGTATTATCCTTGATCATCCGGAACCGGGCCGCCACCTCGGCAAACTGCAATGACTCCCGCGCCGATTGCACCTCGCGGCCGCTGGTTTCGACAATCTGATAAAATAACTTAAAATAGCGCCGGTACAGGGCGGGATCGTGCAAGTTAATCTCACCCGCCGCCAACAAGCTCGCGGCCTGGTCCGTTCCGCTGGCATAAGCCCCCCGTGGTCCACGGCCATCTTCGGGCGCAAACACAATCACCCTGCCCATTATCGACCGTCCTTGTCCGTCGGTAAGGCGCCCCTCACGGTTACACCGCCCCGCAGCCTGCACAATACGATCCAGCGGACCAACCGCGCGG
The DNA here is from genome assembly GCA_022735835.1 of Thermincola sp. Classification (GTDB taxonomy): domain Bacteria; phylum Bacillota; class Thermincolia; order Thermincolales; family UBA2595; genus UBA2595. The sequence continues at coordinate 6,239 of DYZU01000128.1, forward strand.
AGTACCAAGGGAAAATCCAAATCTACGCCGGCCTCGATCACCTGCGTCGAAACCAATCGGCACGGTTTGCCGGATGACAACCGCTGCTTGACTTCGGCAATCACCTTCCGCCGGTGGGCACCACAGAGAAGGGTGGAAAGATGTAACGCATCGGAATCTCCCAGAGCGTTCAATAAGGCCAGGGCGTCTTTTTTAGTATTCACCACGGTCAGACACTGCTCGGCTCCGCGCATAACAGAGGCCACCCGGCTCCAAGACCACTTTTCAGTACTGGCTGGAATCTCATACTCTACCCGTTTTAACAATTCAAAATATCTTTCAGGGTTCGGCACAATCTCTCGTATGTTACGAAAACCCCGAAGGTAAGGACTGTCGTCCAGAGCTGGTTGCGTCGCGGTGCAAAGCACCACGGAAACACCATAATAATCGGAAAGGTTGCGTAGAACATCCAGGATCGGCTCCAATAGCTCGACCGGGAGAGTTTGGACCTCATCCAAGATTAGTACGCTGCGGGTGATATTATGTAACTTACGGCAACGGGAGGTGCGGTTGGCGAAAAGGCTTTCAAAAAGCTGGACTGTAGTGGTCACAATGATCGGTGCGTTCCAGTTCTCCGCCGCCAAGCGCATTCTAAGTTCCGCTTCGGTGATCTCGTCATCGTTCTCCGGCGGCTCGACAGCACTATGGTGTTCCAAAACCGCTTCCGGGCCAAAGATTTTGCGGTACTCATCTGCGTTTTGCTCGATAATCGAAGTATAAGGTACCGCAACAATAACTCGATCCATTTCGTACCGCAAAGCATGCCGCAAGGCAAAAGCCATTCCGGAAAATGTTTTCCCGCCGCCGGTCGGCACGGTCAGACGGAAAACACCCGGGGCCAGGTCAGCCGCTTGGCAACACAAGGCGAATATCTCCTGCCGCAACGCGTTCACTGGACCATCAGTATCCTGGATCAAATCCCGGTGCCTTTCTTCGAAGCGCTTCCAAAGTTCCGAGAGGTCATCGTCTGAATCCCTGAGACTGGACAACTCTTCGGCAAAGTGGGCTTCAGTATCCAAAAAATCGGCGTCAACCAGGGCAGAAAACAACAGACGGATGAACATATCCACCTGTGTCCCGTTCGACAAATGGGTGGGCAGATTGCCGGCCAAAGCCGGGATTGTATGGAGTTCGGGCAGTGCTTTCTTGGCAAGCGTTATGGCCCGCTGAATTTCCGGATCGGACTCTTTTTTTTGCAGCCGCTGCTTCAATGCAACAAAGTCCGCTAGTCCGCCATGATGTCCCGCTACCGGAAAAGCTAGGCCTTCCCAACAGGACTTGACTAATAGCGCACCGGCGGTTTTATGATCAACCTTTGGGTACCCATCGGGGTTTCTTATGTATTTCTGAAAAGCGCCGCCGGCTTTACCGATATCGTGGGTCAGACCGATCCAGTAACCCAACTCCTCGGCACTAAATTTACCCGCATAGGAAGCAGTCCGATCAGCCACATTTCTCAGATGATCAACTAGATCATGTTCAACTCCCGCGCTATTGGCTGAATGAGCAATAAGCACCGATCATCATCCCCTCCCCAAGCCGTTCTTTATGATAGGTGTCTTAACAGCACCAGAGATTGTTTGTCAATAGTTTCCCAAACATGAAAATGACCCCGTTTTTCAAGGGTCACTTTCGTTAATATACCAATCATGTTTCAATCCTCGCCCCGCTCTAATCTACACGTGCAATTAGAACGGGCCGCATACTGTAAGTTAGCATATTATCTTGTTACAAAGCAATAGAGCGAGTATCCATGACCCTCACAACGCTATTTTGTTTTGCTTAAGTAAGGTATCTTGCCTTTCCTCAAATACAACTTGTTCAATCCCTTTACCTCCGTCTCCACCTCGCTATACTGGATTGGGTCCCCCACCTATCTCCTACCCCTGCCATATACCCTCCCCATCTCTTCCACTTCCCTCGCTATCTCCTCGCGGAGGGTTTCCGGCACCAGAACTTCGGCGTGCCGTCCGAAGCTCATCACCCACCGTTTCACCTCGCCCAGGCCGCGCACCCGAAGGATGAGGGTGAGTGATCCGTCTGAGTGTTCTTCAATCTCCTGACTGGGATGCCACTGGCGTTCGCGGATGTACCGGGCTTGGAAGGAGTCGAAGCGGATGCGGACCTCTTCCAGTTCCCCGCCGCGTTCGAGGGCGAGGCTGTCCCCCAGGTAGGCGTTGATGTCGAAGGCCGGGTCGGGC
>DYZU01000129.1 GCA_022735835.1 Thermincola sp.
TCAAGGTCCGCCAGATCGAAAGACTCACCACCGAGGCCTGGCGGCAAGACGGGGTGCTTACCATTCTGGACCTGGAGTGGATCCTGGGGATCTCGCCCACATTGATACGGGAACTCTTAGAGGCTTACCAGGAACGCTTCGGCGCCCTCTTGCCGACGGCCGGCACGGTGCTTGATATGGGCCGCACCCTGACCCACAAGACGATCGTGGTGGAGATGGCGCTCTCGGGGCTGACCACCCAGGAGATCGCCCGGCGTATCTACCACACCCCGGAGGCGGTGGATAACTACCTCCGGCTCTTCGACCGGGTCCTGCTCCTGCGGTACTACAAGCTGCCGGTTTCGGTGATGATGAGGGTGACCGGCCACGGCAAGGCCTTGCTCGAGGAACACTTGACTCTGGTTGAGAAGCACTTTCCCAATGACCAGGCCATGGACGCTTACCTTGGAAAGCGCGGTATTACGTTGGAGAAAAGCAGTTAGGGAATTTCGGGGTTATCTCACCGAAAGCCCTGCCCCATCCGACCGCCGATCGCAAAAACAGCAGCGCACGAGCGATTTTGATCACATGCCCGCCAGTAACTGTCTGCAGGGTGCGCCAGGTTGGTCCAGCGCTCGATGCGGGCGAACAATCCCTCGATCCTGGGCCGATAACGTTCCATGCGGTAGGTGTTGCCGTCCACGGTACGCGGCGCAATCACCTCCCAGTATTCTAGAAGGCGAAGTAGGGCCGTAGAGTGGACGGCCCTACCAAACACAAGCTGCATTTCTTCGCTAAGCCCGTCTTATTAAAGGTAACGTCGCTACAACCCGCACCGTTACAGTGGTTAACCAGTTCCCGTTGTGATACACGGGGCTTCGAGTTCCCAACATGGTGCTCACGTCTCACGCCTTAGATGCTACCGCAGAAGCCAGGGCGTGGTCTGGACCGATTAAAGACCAAATCTGCCTAGTACCTCATCCGGAATTGCAGCTAGATCACTGTCTAATTCCTCTCGATGGATAATCTCTGCCGAAGCCCCTAGGGAAAGGAGTTCCCACGATTCGATCCTCCACTTACCTTCATCCCAACGAAGCACATACCTATCTATCACTTTTTCTTCTGACACGGTAATAAACACATTGGGATTCTTCCACATTATCGCCCAGACAATAACCATTTCTGCATCAACTATTGCTTCATCGTTGTTTATTTTAATATTCTTGATTGAGATGTCCTTTACCTTTCCACCAAGTTCTCTGTGGTCTGGGAAATCCAGAGCCTCTTCGAGCCTAGACTGCCAATTCCGATGGATGTTTCTTCCCTGTGAAGACGAGCTGGTCCATAGATCATTCATTTTTGATTCAATCTCGGCCCTCTTGTCCAGAGCGATTGCTTCGCGTTCAGCGTCACCTAACTCAGTTAATTGATAAGCATACTTTTTGGGTGGAGCAGATACATTTTGAGTCAAAGTGTTCCATTCGACTATTAGATCTTGTATTTCATCCGGGTCCATATCGATTTGCGGCGTGGCTGTGACTCCTGTTGCAACAACAACTAATAGGGTTAAGCACGCAAATAATATGAGAATTAAGCGCTTGGAATTCAAATTATTCAACCTCCTGTTATAAATCATAAAGTGTCAGTAACCAGCCTACTGAGGCCTATAAACATAGATCCATGTAGTTTCACGTTTACTGTTATATGGCTTCAAGTGCCATATAGCGTGATAACGATCGCTGGTATTTTGATTAATTACATGGCCAGAAATCCCGCTGTTTGGGTCTGTTGTATGGTGATCTAGTTTCCGAATTGCGGCGTGGTCTCGGGCTCCATCAGCGTTCCAGTCGTAAGCAACAGTATCGCCGCCGCGTGAGTTAGTACAGCTATTAGTCTGTTGGCCAGGATTGAACCACGCTATGCTAGTGATACGGTTAGTATTAAAGCCCCACTGGATGAAGTCTTCCACAACCGTGAACGAATGAGTCCACACCTATCCTTGACCGGATGCATAGTAATTGTACCAAAGATTGAAACTATAATAGAACGGAATCCCTCCAGCTTTCAAGCACTGGGAGACATAGTTTTGGCAGTTGGCAGTAAAGTTCTTGTAATTACTGTTACGCTTATTCCAATACTGGTCTGCGTAATCCTGTGCAGCCCAACGGTCATAAGATGCGCTTGCCGTTGCAGGTATTACCACACATAAGGAGAAAACGATGACGATAGCCAATACAAAACAAGACCCTATTCTGTTGATTCTCATAGTATTTCCCCCATCTTTATCATACTATTGCCGACGCTGTATCCTTCGTGAAAGGAAGACGTTTTTTTGTCGTTTAGGACAAATTTGCCCAACCTATTCCCTCGGCTCTTCCGGCTGGTACCACAGGAAAAAGCTCGCCGGTTGGATCCCCACGCCGCCGTAAACAGAGCGACTGTCATCACCGGAGCAAAGAGCAACTTTCTAACCTCGCCAACACCCGTCGCCACCTCTTTTCGTTGGTTTCCAGTTAACAACGCGTCATAACGCTCAATGAGCCGGTAACCCACGGGAGCAAGGCTGAAAACCTGTAGCAACAAGGCAAAGAGTCCGGACAATGCCAATGATGGATGACCTTGGTGCGTTAGATAGACCACGGTCCCCAATCAGGGAAACACATAAAGCAGGGACAGCAGTTTGAACTGACGGTGTTTGGATGAGGTGAGCTTTTTGCTGGGTACCGATCCGGGAGCCCATAATAACACCGCGAGCAAACAGAATGTAAAGACGCTGAGTATCAGGTAAATACTCAGGTTGGGCGAAAACAGGGGAACGTAAGTCTTTGCCATCCATCCAGTTACGAGATAAAGGGTGAGTCCTAGAACCAGGCAACGCACATAACCGGTAGCGTGGGCGCCGCCGGCCAGCATCCGGAAGCCGCTGCCCACCAACAAAGCCACCATAACTTCGATCAGGATATTCATGGCCCAAGCCAAGGTAAAAAGGAGTATGCCCTTGATCAGTGTGCCGATAATAATTTCTAGACCGAAACGCAAAGTGTCAACCTGTTTCTGTGGCAGATCCACCTGCCGGGCGAGATAGGTCGATAGTCTGGCTGCCGCTTGATAAAGGGTCATTCAAATCGCCCCCAAACTTGTGCCTAAATGACTATCCAGTCTTTGGCAACATATTAGAAGACGATGTATGCCCTGTCTACAAATCTTGCCTAACATATACTCGGACTTGACCCGGTTTGGTGGACACCCTGATACTTGGGGTAAGCCCCTGAAAGGAGATGACCACCATGCCGAGGACAACCCCCCCCGTACCCACCGGAGTTCCGGGCGGAAGCCGTCCGCCTGGTGCGCGAGAGCGGCAAGAAAATGGCGGAAGTGGCCCGGGATCTGGGAGTATCCACCGAGTCATTGCGCAACTGGATCCGGCAGCACGAGATTGACAGTGGTCA
>DYZU01000130.1 GCA_022735835.1 Thermincola sp.
AGACGGGTTCTTTGTAGAAACCCACGCCAAACTGGGGCCGATGGATTTTGCTTCAGCCGGTTTGTTCCTCTGCGGGGTGGCCCACTCGCCCAAGAATGTTGCGGAAACCATTTACCAGGCTCAGGGAGCAGTGGCAAGGGCCTGCAATATCCTGGCCCAGCCTCACCTGATGGTAGGCGGGGTGGTGGCTGCCGTGGTTAAACCGGAGCGCTGCGCGGCATGCCTGACGTGTCTGAGGGTTTGTCCATACGGGGTACCCAGGATCAACAGGGATATGGTAGCGGAAATCGACCCGGTCCAGTGCCACGGGTGCGGCACATGTGTGGGAGAGTGCCCGGGCAAGGCGCTGCAGCTGCTGCATTACAAGGATGACCAGATGGTAGCCAAAATCCACGGTGTGGTTTAACGAGTGTCCTTTCAACTCAAAAAGGAAGGAAGGTGTTTTCAATGAGCGAGTTTCAACCTAAAATAGTTGCCTTTTGCTGTTACTACTGCGCATACTCCGCCGCTGATTTGGCGGGGTCCATGCGACTGCAGTACCCTCCTACCGTCAGGATGATTGAACAGCCATGCTCGGGAAGAATCGACGTGCAATTAATTTTACAGGCTTTTGAGGACGGCGCCGACGGGGTTTATGTGGCAGGCTGCCTGGAAGGGGACTGCCACTTCCTGAAGGGCAATTACCGGGCCAAGCTCAGGGTTGCTCAGGCCAAAAAGATTCTTGATGATGTCGGGATAGGAGGAGAACGGGTGGAAATGTTCAACCTTTCCGGTTCTATGGGACCGAGGTTTGCGGAGATAGCCCATGAAATGCACGAACGGATTAAAAAGCTCGGGCCGAGTCCGTTGAATAAAGCAGCTGCCAATGGCCAGTTGCCAGTTGCCAGTGGCAGCGAGTGACGGCAGTGTTTCCGATTTTTGTAAACTGGCCACTGATCACTGGTCACTGGCCACTAAATAAAGAAAGAGGTGAGGTCCTGTGATTATTGCCGAACAAAAGCCCTTCGAGGAAATCGCTAAAATGGTGGAAATCTTTGATAAAGTTCTGGTCTTGGGATGCAATGAGTGCGTAACCGTCTGCCTGGCCGGCGGGGAAAAAGAAGTCGGGGTCCTGGCGACATCCCTTCGCCTTCTCAGGAAACAGGGGGACCGTCCGATTACCACCCTGGAAGAGACAATAACCCGGCAGTGTGAATGGGAGTACCTGGACCAGGTTGAAAAGCTGGCGGAGGAAGCCGACTGCATTATCTCCATGGCGTGCGGCGTCGGTGTCCAGTTCGTGGCTGAAAGGTTCCCGGACAAATGGGTTATCCCGGCCTTGAATACAAAGAGCGCCGGCGGTTCCGTGAAGCACGGCGTGTGGGAAGAAAGGTGCGGTTTGTGCGGGGAGTGCATCCTCCATAAAACAGGCGGTGTCTGTCCCGTGGCCAGGTGTTCCAAGAGGATTCTTAACGGTCCGTGCGGGGGTTCGCAGAACGGTAAGTGTGAAGTAAAAGATGTGGACTGCATCTGGGACCAGATTTACAAGAGAATGATGGCTCTCGGCAGAATGGACCAGTTAATGGAGATTGAGCTTGAAAAAGACTGGTCCAAGGCCAGGGACGGAGGGCCCCGCAGAGTGGTCAGAGAGGATGTGATGATTTATGAGTGAAAGCAAATCCCGTCTTCAGACCCTGTTTGAACAGGGCGAATTTGTAGTTACCGGTGAGATTGGCCCCCCCAAGGCGGCCACCGGCGAGGGCATCAGGGAACATGCCAAACACCTGCAGGGTTATTGTGATGCCACTAACCTGACTGATAACCAGACGGCTATTGTAAGGCTGTCCAGCATTGCGGCAGGTATTCATGTTCTCCAGGCCGGTATGGAACCCATCGTGCAAATGACCTGCCGGGACCGCAACCGGATTGCCATCCAGAGCGACCTGCTAGGGGCATACAGCCTGGGAATCAAGAATCTTCTCTGTCTTACCGGAGACCACCAGTCTTTCGGTAATCATCCCACTGCCGCAAATGTCTTTGATGTTGATTCCATCCAATTGATCAGGATGGTCAAGCGGATGAGAGATGAAAAGGTGTTCGCCTGTGGAGAACAAATCAAACACGATGAACCCAGGTTCTTTATCGGGGCAGTGGCC
>DYZU01000131.1 GCA_022735835.1 Thermincola sp.
AAGGATAACAGAAGAAGAGCTGGCGGAAATGGAAGAGGCGGTTTGCCCTGGGTGCGGTTCATGTGCGGGCATGTTTACAGCCAATACCATGAACTGCCTGACAGAGGTCCTGGGTATGTCCCTCCCCGGCAGCGGGACCATACCTGCAGTGACGGCAGCCAGGATAAGGCTGGCCAAGCTGACCGGGATGAAGATTATGGAGCTGGTCGAAAAAGACATCAAACCCCTGGACATTATGTCCGAGGAAGCATTCCTGAACGCTATAACCGCCGATATGGCCCTGGGCGGGTCGACCAATACAGTCCTTCATTTACCTGCCATTGCCCATGAATGCGGATTTGAACTTAAACTCGACAAGTTCCAGGAAATTAATGAAAAAACTCCTCATTTGTGCAAACTAAGCCCGGCAGGTCCCCATCACATCCAGGATTTAAACGATGCCGGCGGCATACCTGCCGTGCTGGCGGAGCTCGACAAAAAAGGCCTGCTCTATACCGACCGGCTGACGGTGACCGGCAAAACCCTGGCCGAAAGCATAAAAGGTAAGACAATCCTAAACCCCGCGGTTATCAGGCCTCTGGACAATCCATACAGTGAAAAGGGTGGATTAGCTATCCTTAAAGGAAATATGGCGCCCCACGGTTCCGTGGTCAAGGAAGCTGCGGTGGCTCCGGAGATGCTTTACCACAAGGGACCGGCCAGGGTGTTCGAATCGGAGGAGGAAGCCGTCCGGGCCCTGATTGACGGGAAAGTAAAGCAGGGTGACGTAATCGTCATCCGCTACGAGGGTCCCAAGGGAGGGCCCGGGATGAGGGAAATGCTTACCCCCACTGCCATGGTGGCCGGACTTGGCCTCGACAAGGATGTGGCTTTGATTACGGATGGCCGTTTCTCCGGCGCAACCCGGGGCGCTTCCATAGGCCATGTTTCTCCCGAGGCTGCTGAAGGCGGTCCCATAGCCGCCATAGAGGATGGGGATATTATCGAGATAGATATTCCCAACTGCAGGTTAAATGTCCTGATCGGCGAAGAGGAATTAAAATCTCGCCTGGCCAAATGGCAGCCCCGTGAATCCAGGGTCAAAAAAGGTTACCTGGCCCGTTACGCCAGGCTGGTTACTTCGGCCAGCACGGGAGCAGTGCTAAGGGATTAGTTGCCGGCTGCCGGCCGCTAAGCCACTGGCGGAAAATCCAGACAGAAATAGTTTGATGGAGGTGAACAAGGTGAAACTATCCGGGGCGGAAATTATCGTAAAAAGTTTACAGGAAGAAGGGGTAGAAGCAATTTTCGGTTATCCGGGGGGAGCTGTCCTGCAAATCTATGACGCCTTATATGATTCTTCCTTAAAACATTACCTGGTTCGCCATGAACAGGGTGCCGCCCATGCGGCGGACGGCTACGCCAGGGCGACCGGGAAGCCGGGGGTCTGTATCGCCACATCCGGCCCGGGCGCTACCAACCTGGTGACCGGGATTGCTACCGCGTACATGGATTCCGTTCCCATCATAGCGTTTACCGGACAGGTAGCGTGCGACCTTCTGGGCAAGGACTCCTTCCAGGAGGCCGATATTACGGGGATTACCCTGCCTATCACCAAACATAACTACCTGGTTAAGGATGTAAAAGACCTGGCCAGAACCATCAAGGAGGCTTTTCATATTGCCACTACGGGCCGGCCGGGACCTGTACTTATTGATATTCCTAAAGATGTCTCCATAAAGAAAACCAAGTTCGACTACCCGGCAGCCGTGCATTTAAGAGGTTACAAACCCACGGTTGAAGGCAACAAAGGCCAGATCAACAACGCCGCCAGACTCATTGGCGAGGCCAAAAGGCCGGTAATTTATGCCGGCGGCGGGGTGGTCACCTCCGGCGCCAGTGAAGAACTCTTCAGGCTTGCTGAACTTACTTTGAGTCCGGTTACCACTACACTTTTGGGTATAGGCTCTTTCCCGGAAACCCATCCCCTTTCGCTGGGTATGCTGGGGATGCACGGTACCAAGGCGGCCAACTATGCCGTCAGCGAGTGTGACCTGCTGATAGCTGTCGGCGCCAGGTTTGATGACCGGGTAACGGGCAAAATCGATGAGTTTGCGCCTCATGCCAAGATTATTCATATAGACGTTGACCCTGCCGAAATCGGTAAAAACGTCAGGGTTGACGTGCCGATTGTCGGGGATGTGAAGAGAGTATTAGCCGAGCTGAATAACAAACTTCAGCAGCATCTCCCTACCGACTGGCAGGACCGAATTGCCAGGCTGAAACAGGAAAACCCCCTGTGTTACGAAGAAAACGGTTCCCTCAAACCCCAGTTTATCATTGAACAAATATATGAAGTTACCAAAGGGGAGGCCACCATTGTCACGGAAGTGGGGCAGAACCAGATGTGGGCCGCTCAATATTACAAGTTCACCAAGCCGCGTACATTCATTTCATCGGGCGGATTGGGCACCATGGGTTACGGACTGCCCGCCGCTATCGGGGCCAAAGTGGGCCGCCCGGATTCAGTTGTAATCGATATAGCCGGTGACGGGAGTATCCAGATGAATATCCAGGAGCTGGCCACCGCCGTGCATTACAACATCCCGGTAATAGTGGCCATCCTGAATAACAACTACCTGGGCATGGTCAGGCAGTGGCAGGAAATCTTTTATGACCGGAGGTACTCTTATACGGAAATTACCGGGCCTGACTTTGTAAAACTGGCTGCAGCTTATGGAGCTGTGGGAATCCGGGTAACCAAGCCTGAGGAAGTAAAACCTGCCCTGAAAAAGGCTATTAAAGCCAGGCGTCCGGTTTTAATAGATTTTGTGGTGGAACGGGAAGAGAACGTTTTTCCCATGGTACCCCCGGGAGGCGCTATCCACAAGATGTTAGGAGGTTAGAGCTATGAGGCATATCCTTGCTGTGTTGGTGGAAAACAACCCTGGCGTTTTAACCCGTGTCGCCGGCCTGTTCAGCAGACGGGGTTACAACATTGACAGTCTGACTGTCGGGCGGACCGAAAATCCACAGATATCCCGGATGACCATAGTGGTGGAAGGGGACGACCTGGTCCTGGAGCAGGTCACCAAACAGCTGCACAAGCTTATTGATGTGATCAAGATCAATGATATAACCTCGGAGGAATATGTTGACCGGGAGCTGGTTCTGATTAAGGTTGGGGCCGACCCGAGCGTCAGGGGAGAAATCATGCAGATCGTCGACATATTCAGAGCCCGTATCGTTGATATAGGCCGCCGCACCTTAATTATCGAATGTACCGGTGACGAAGGCAAAATTAACGCGGTTATTGAGTCCCTTAAGCCCTTTGGCATCAAGGAACTTGTCCGGACCGGCAAAGTGGCCATGTTAAGGGGGCATAAATTTACTTCAATAAATGAAAGCAGGGAGGATGATTAAATTGGTAAAAATGTATTATGACAGCGATGCCGACCTAAATGTGCTGAAAGACAAGACTATTGCCGTTATAGGTTACGGCAGCCAGGGGCACGCCCAGGCCCAAAACCTTAAAGATAGCGGTTTAAATGTTATTATAGGCCTGCGCCGTGACCTTCCGGAGTGGGATGCTGCCGTAGAGTATGGTTTTGAAGTGATGAGTGTGGCGGAAGCTGCCGAAAAGGCCCAGATCATTCAGATCCTGGTCCCGGACCAGATTCAGGCCGCTGTTTACAGGGAATCTATCGCCCAGCACCTGACTCCCGGGAAGGCCCTGTGCTTTTCCCACGGATTTAATATCCACTTCGGTCAGATTGTTCCTCCCGCGGATGTTGATGTCTTCATGGTGGCTCCCAAGAGCCCGGGGCATATGGTCCGCAGGATGTACAAGGAAGGCGCCGGCGTTCCCGGTCTGGTTGCCGTTCATCAGAACGCCACCGGAAAAGCCATGGATATAGCCCTGGCTTATGCCAAGGGAATCGGCTGCACCAGGGCCGGAGTATTTGAGACCACTTTCAAGGAAGAAACCGAAACAGACCTGTTTGGTGAGCAGGCAGTACTGTGCGGCGGTGTTTCCGAGCTGATCAAGGCCGGTTTTGACACCCTGGTGGAAGCCGGGTATGCTCCGGAAATGGCTTATTTTGAATGCCTGCACGAGCTGAAACTGATCGTTGACCTTATTTACGAAGGCGGGCTGAGCTACATGAGATATTCTATCAGCGATACCGCCGAATACGGCGATTATGTAACAGGTCCCCGCATCATTACCGAAGAAACCAGGGAAGAAATGCGCCAAATACTTTATGAGATTCAGTCGGGCCAGTTCGCCCGCGAGTGGCTCCTGGAAAACAGCGTAAACCGTCCGGTATATAATGCCCTGAAAAAGGCAAATGCCGAACATCAAATTGAGGTCGTAGGCCGGAAAATCCGTGAAATGATGCCCTGGCTGAAGAAGAAGTAAGGTAGTGGCTAGTAACTAGTGGTTAGTGGCTAGTAATTAGTAGATGGTAACCACTAGTTGTTTCTTAGTCACTGGACGGCATACTGGCAGTAAGCGCTATAATTACGGCCTCTTCTTCGAAGAGGCTCTCATTTTAAAATTTTTTTGTCACTAGTCACTAATGAAAGGGGGAAATGGAATGAAAATGACGGCTGCCCAGGCGCTCATAAATTGTTTAAAGGAGCAGGATGTTGATGTGGTTTTCGGGATTCCGGGCGGAAACATACTGCCCCTGTATGATGCCATGTGCAAATCCTCCGAAATCAGGCATATTCTGGTCAGGCATGAACAAGGGGCCGTCCATGCGGCCGACGGCTACGCCAGAGTAACCGGCAAGGTGGGGGTATGCCTTGCCACGTCAGGTCCGGGTGCCACCAATTTGGTTACAGGTATAGCTAACGCATATATGGACTCCATTCCCCTGGTCGTGATAACCGGGCAGGTGCCGACTACCATGGTGGGCACGGACGCCTTCCAGGAAGTTGACATCACCGGTATTACGATACCGATTACAAAACACAACTATCTTGTAAAAGAGCCGAATAAAATTCCTCTGGCGGTCAAACGCGCTTTCCATATAGCTTCCACGGGCAGGTCCGGTCCCGTGCTCCTTGACCTGCCGAGAAACGTATTGCAGACGGAGATCACTTACATACAGCCAACTGACCTTCGGCTGCTGGGTTACAAACCCACCCTTAAGGGACATAAGTCCCAGATTGCCATGGCCTGTGACCTCATCATGAAGGCCAAACGTCCCGTCATTTACGCCGGCGGGGGAGTCATCGCCTCCAACGGGTCTGATATTTTAACCCAGCTGGCCGAGAAGATTTCGGCGCCTGTCGCCTGCACCCTGATGGGGTTGGGCGGGTTTCCCGGCGGGCACTCCCTGTCACTGGGGATGTTGGGGCTCCACGGTACCAGGTACGCCAACAAGGCAATTATGGAGTGTGATGTCCTGATTGCCCTGGGTGTGCGTTTCGATGACAGGGTGGCGGTAGATTTTTCATCTTTTGCCCCAAAAGCTAAAATTATCCATGTGGATATAGATCCCGCCGAAATCGGCAAAAATGTCAAGGTTAATGTTCCCATTGTAGGGGATGTAAAAATGGTTATGGAAGCCATGCTGGAGCGCCTGGAAGATAAAAAAGAAGAGGAATGGCTGGCCCGGATCGAGGAATGGAAGGCCGAATATCCGCTGAAATACGGGCCAAGCGCCCAGCTCAAACCCCAGTATATCATTGAAACCATAAGGGAGATAACTGACGGTGAAGCTATTATGGTCACGGATGTTGGCCAGCACCAGATGTGGGCGGCCCAGTATTACCGGCCCAAAACACCCCGCACATTTATCAGTCCCGGCGGGTTGGGGGCCATGGGCTACGGCCTTCCCGCCGCGGTGGGCGCTCAGGTGGGGGCCCCCGGCAGGGATGTAATCCTGGTAACGGGGGACGGCAGCTTCCAGATGTGCATGCAGGAATTCGGCACGGCTGTTGAACAGGAACTTCCCGTTAAGGTTGTTATTTTCAATAACGGTTCTCTGGGGATGGTGCGGCAGCTGCAGGAATTTTATTGCGAAAGACGTTATATGGCCGTAAACTTTAACAGGAACCCCGATTTTGTGAAGTTTGCCGGAGTTTATGACGCGTTGGGGCTTAGGGTGACAGCTCCTGAGCAACTGCCCGGGGCCCTGGAACAGGCCCTTAAAACCAAGGGTCCCGTCATTATTGATTGTGTCATCAACCCCGAAGAAAACGTTTATCCGATGGTCCTGGCCGGGCGGCCCCTCGACCAGTCCATTGACGGGTAGAAGGAGAGATTATATTATGATGAAGGAACGGGTATACATATTTGATACTACTCTGCGAGATGGTGAACAGTCTCCCGGTGTGAACTTAAACGCCCAGGAAAAGCTGGACATAGCCAGGCAGCTGCAAAAGCTTGGGGTGGATATTATTGAGGCCGGCTTTCCCATTGCTTCCCAGGGCGATTTTGAAGCGGTTAAAAATATTGCCAAGAATGTGAAGGGTGTAACCATTGCCGGCCTGGCCCGGGCTTCCGTGAACGACATCGACCGGGCCTGGGAAGCCGTAAAATACGCGGACCAGGCGCGCATTCATACTTTCATAGCCACATCGGACATCCATCTTAAACATAAACTGAGAATGACCCGGGAACAGGTTTTGGAAGCCGCCGTAGCCGCTGTCAAGCACGCCAAACAGTATACCGCGGACGTGGAGTTTTCCGCGGAAGACGCCTTTCGCAGCGACCTGGACTTCCTCTGCCGGGTTGTCGAGGCTGCCATATCGGCAGGGGCCACCACGGTCAATATCCCGGATACCGTGGGGTACGCCACTCCATTCGAGTTCGGGGAATTTATCAGGGATATCAGGGCCAAGGTACCCAACATCGATCAAGCGATTATCAGTATACACTGCCATAATGACCTGGGCCTGGCCGTAGCCAACTCATTGGCCGCGGTGGTCAACGGGGCCCAGCAGGTGGAATGCACCGTCAACGGTATCGGCGAGCGGGCCGGAAACGCCTCCCTGGAAGAAGTGGTGATGGCCCTTTATACCAGGCATCCTTTCTTTAATAAAACCACCGGCATAAACAAAGAGGAAATTTACCGGACCAGCCGGATGGTAAGCAATCTGACGGGTATGCGGGTCCAGCCCAATAAGGCCATAGTGGGGAAAAACGCTTTTGCCCATGAGTCCGGCATACACCAGGACGGGGTTCTCAAGGAACGCACTACATACGAAATAATGAGCCCCGAAACCATCGGCCTGAACATCAAAAATATTGTCCTGGGCAAGCATTCCGGACGCCATGCCATCAAGGACCGCTTGTTAGAACTGGGATACCACCTGTCTGACGAGGAGATCAGCAAGGCTTTTGTCAAGTTTAAGGACCTGGCCGACAAGAAAAAGGAAATTAAGGACGAGGACCTGGTCGCCATTGTGGAAAATGAAGTTCTTACGGTGCCTGAAACTTACATGCTGGAGTACTTCCACATTTCCAGCGGGACCCAGGTAATTCCCACGGCCACCGTCCGGCTTTCCAGGGGTGAAGAGATTTTGGAGGAGGCGGCCTGTGGAGACGGGCCTGTGGACGCAATATACAAGGCCATTGACAAGCTTACCGGAATCACCAGCACACTGCAGTTTTACAGCCTGCAGGCTGTCACCGGGGGAAAAGACGCCCTGGGGGAAGTTACCGTCAAAATCAAGCCCAATGGCGGCAGCAGGAAAACCTACCTGGGCCGGGGCGTCAGCACAGATGTCCTGGAAGCCAGCGCCAAAGCTTATTTAAATGCTGTTAATAAAGTTGTCTTCGCCCAGATGGAGGGTGAGGAATACATAGACAGGCCTGAAGTGGGCGTATGAGTCGACAAACTACTAACCGGCAAGAGAGGTGATTTAGATGGGAATGACCATCACGGAAAAAATCCTGGCTGCCCACGCCGGCAGGGAGGAGGTAAAGCCGGGCGAACTGATCAACTGTAAGGTTGATATTGTCCTGGGCAATGATATAACGGCTCCCGTAGCCATCAAGGAATTTGAGAAAATCGGGGTCCGGGAAGTGTTTGACAGGGAAAAGGTTGT
>DYZU01000132.1 GCA_022735835.1 Thermincola sp.
GTACCAGGAACTTCATCGATATGCCCTTTGACGGATTTTTAGGCCCGCCTTCAAAGTGGCAGTTCCGACTAGGATACTGCGCCACCTACCGTTTTAAAAGACAAAAATCTGCTTTCTTATAAAATTGTGAATGTAATTATAACATATATTATACTATTCTTCAATTCACTCTAAAATCTCTGAAAACTTAAATTTGTTCAAATTGGGCCAACCAACGAAGTTTCCGGGAATAATACCGCTCCCTCTTCTCTATTCTTCTCTAAATAACAAATAATTCGCTATATATCTGAGAATATCGGCTTCTTTTCCAAACCGGCGCAAAGCCCGGAGGGCTTTCTTTACGGCTTCTTCGGCCAGCCTTGCGGATTCCTGCAGACCGTAAACGGCCGGGTAAGTGCATTTCTTCTTGCGTTCATCACTGCCTACGGTTTTCCCGAGCTTCTCGGAATCCCCCACCACGTCCAGGATATCATCGGTGATTTGGAAGGCCAGACCCAGGTTTTCGGCATATTCGGTCAGGTCATTTATTTCCCCGGCTGAACCGCCGCCCATGATGGCCCCGCAGCGAACGGAAGCTCTGAACAGGGCCCCTGTCTTATGGGAATGAATATACTCCAGGGTACTTCCGTCAATGGACCTGTTCTCAGACTCAATGTCAACAACCTGGCCGCCAATCATCCCCTTTGAGCCGGCGGCCGAAGCAATTTCTTTAGTAACTTCGACGATTACCCGGGGAGAAATGTTCCCCGTCGACCCGCATTCAGCTATTAACCCGAACGCCAGGGTCAGCAACGCATCACCGGCCAGGATCGCCATGGCTTCACCGAACACCTTATGGCTGGTTGGCTTTCCCCGCCTGTAGTCGTCATTATCCATGGCCGGCAGGTCATCATGAATCAATGAATACGTATGGATCAATTCCAGGGCGCAGGCAGCCGGCAGCAACGATTCACAATCGCTTCCGACAGCCTCGGCGGAAGCAAGAAACAAAACCGGCCTTAGCCTTTTACCGCCGGCAAATACACTATACCTCATGGCTTCATGGATTGTCGCCGGTATTTCGTGTTTTTGCGGCAGGTATTTGTCCAGAGTCTCGTCTATCAATCTGACTTTATCATTTATTTCCCTCTTGACGGTATCTTTATTCATCCCGGTCCTCCGGCAAATCCACAGGTTGAAGCTTTAGTTCCCCGCTTTCGGAACATAGGAGCAGGTCAATTCTTTTCTCGGCCTGGGCCAGTTTCCGTGAACAGAGTCTCGACAATTCTATGCCCTTTTCAAACTTGGCCAGGGCATCATCAAGAGACAGGTTTCCTTCCTCCATTAACTTAACGATTGTCTCCAGTTCGCTTAAGGCTTCCTCAAAAGTGGGTTCGTTAAACTCAGCTTTCTTTTTTGACATAATTACCCTCCTTTACCCTCTCCACCCTGCAGTCAAGGGAACCGTCCAGCATTAGAACCTCAATGCCTTCCCCGGGCCTGACTTTTGAGGCCTGTTTAATCGTCCTTCCTTTACTGTCTCTGCATATTGAATAACCGCGTTTCATGGTGGCGAGGGGACTTAAATCATCCAAGCGGGACACCTGAAGGGCAAGAGCAGTTTTCTTACCGTTCAACTGAACAATCATAGCCTGCCCCAATCTTCGGGTCATATAATCCAGCTCCTGTGTTTTTCTGTATAACTCGTCCTTTGGTCTTTTCAAAACCCGGCTTTCCCCGGCCCGGTCAACTCTCTCCCGGAGAGCCGACAGATTGTTGCGCATTCCCATCACAAGCCTTTGATATAACGCTGACAGGTATTTTTGGATTTCAGTGCAGTCGGGCACAACTATTTCCGCTGCCGCAGAAGGAGTAGGAGCTCTCCTGTCAGCCACAAAATCAGCTATGGTAAAGTCGGTCTCGTGCCCCACGGCCGAAACGACAGGCACCTTGCTCTCATAAATACTGCGGGCAACAATTTCGGTATTAAAAGCCCACAGCTCTTCTATAGACCCTCCGCCCCTGCCCACAATGAGAACATCCAGCCCTGCCATGGTATTGGCCAGCTTTATTCCTTGTGCTATCTGAACAGGCGCATCATCACCCTGTACCGCCACCGGAATCAGGATGATATGAACCTGAGGGTATCTCCGGGTCATTACGGTTATGATATCCCTTACTGCCGCTCCCGTAGGTGATGTGACAACCCCCACTTTGCCCGGAAAGGCCGGCAGCGGCCTTTTGCGCTGCTGGTCAAACAGCCCTTCCTTTTCCAGCTTTTCTTTCAACTGCAAAAATGCCATGTATAAAGCGCCTATTCCTTGCCGGTGCATTTCCTCGACATAAAGCTGGTACTGCCCGTCCCGTTCATAAACGGTCACGTAACCGCGGGCAATAACAGCCATGCCTTCCTGGGGGGTAAAACCCAGGTTGCAGTTTCGGCTTTTGAACATTACACATCTTAAAGCGCTGGCCTGGTCTTTAAGAGTGAAATACATGTGGCCCGAGGAATGATGTTTGAAATTGGAAATCTCTCCTCTGACCCAAACATTGCTCAGAACCAGGTCAGATTCCAGTTTTTCTTTGATATACCCGGTAAGCTGGCTGACGGAAATTATCTTCATTTATATCTGTTCCTTCCCAATGATCAGCTTTTATTATGCATAAAAAAATACTTTGTCAAATTATTTCACTATGATACCTCTTGATTCCTGCCGTTAAGTTGCAACTTTACAGATGTAATTTTTATAGTAAAGGGGCAGTCCCAAAAGACATAACTAAAAAGAAAGACTGCCCCAGTTACTTATGGGACAGCCTCTTAATCACTTAAGCATTCTGCATTTCACAAGCCTGGATGGTTTGCTTGCAGAGAACGATAGTGGTAACCGAGCCAACGCCGCCGGGAACCGGGGTAATCTTTTCAACGATGGGCTCCACTTCAGCAAAGTCAACATCGCCGCAGTATTTACCGGGGTTGTCGGGGTCTTCGTTGATACCTACGTCAATAACCACCTGGCCGGGCTTAACAAAGTTGGCCTTTACCATCTTGGCGCGGCCGACAGCCGCGATGAGGATATCGGCTTCCTTGCATACATCGGGCAGGTTCTCAGTCCTGGAATGGCAGATGGTAACGGTACCGTGCTCTCTCAGCAGCAGCATGGCCACCGGCTTGCCGACCACCAGGGAACGGCCGAGAACAACGCACTTCTTGCCCTTGATGGGGATGTTATAGAAGTGCAGGATGTCCATGCAGGCGGTTGGTGTGCAGGGCGGGAAACCATCCGGCTCGTCTGCGAAAACTTTGGCCGCACTGCCAAGAGTCAGGCAGTCAACATCCTTCTCCACCGGGATAAGGGAACGAATTTTCTTTTCATTGAGGTGCTTCGGCAGCGGAGCAAACATCAGGATTCCGTGGATATCTTTCTTGGCGCCAACTTCGATTACAGCCTTTTCAAAAGACTCCTGGTCGATGTCAGCAGGATATTCAAAAACTTCGTAAGCCATCCCTATGCTTTCACAGGTCTTTTTGGCGCCGCCTTCATAGTACAGGTCGTCCGGCCGGGCGCCTACCCGGATTATACCAAGCTTGGGGGTTATACCCTTTGCTTTGAGTTCCTCAACTTTTTGGGAAAGCTCCTCTTTCATTGCATCAGCGACAGGTTTTCCCTTCAACACTTCAGCCATTTATCTGTACCTCCTTATTTCTAGAGCTTGCTTATAACCAGGGCAAGGGTCTCGTCAGCCAGCTTTCTTCCTTCTTCCAGAAGCCTGTTCATTTCTTCGCGAGCCTTGTTCACATAATCCTGATCCTGGATGATGCCCAGGTTTATGGTAACGTTCAGCATCCCGCTTTCCAGAGCAGCCTTCAGGAAAACAACACCACAACCGGCGTCGGAGATAACCAGGAGTGAGCCGATTTGGGCCATCCTGTTGGTAATCTTGATACCCTCAAATGCTTTCCGCATAATTTCCAGAGGTACGGAGCAAGCTTCCTTGGCACATGCTTCGAGTTTTTCCGCTCTTGTCGGATCGTCTTTAGGAATTCCGTAAGCCTTGGAAAGGGGTTCAAATACCTCCGCATCCTTGTCAACCAGAGCCTGCAGTTCCGAGATAACCCTGTACCCTTTTTCCAGCAGTTCTTTTACTTCACCTTCAACATCGGCGTATTTCTTTTTGCCTACGGTCAGGTTACCCACCATGTTGCAGAGAGCCATACCGATCGACCCGCCGAATGCGGCTGCTCCTCCCCCGCCCGGCACAGGCGCGCTGGAGGCCAGAACCTCCACAAAATCTTTGCACGTTTTGTCTAACATTGACATAATTCAACTTACCTCCTTATTATTCAGTCTGTTGAAACCCCGTCTAGTCTTGTTGTGAAAAAGTTCACTTCTATGTAGGTACGACCAGCCACTGGTCAGACCCCCAGTGGCTGTCCGTCCGAAGTTCCTATTAACTGTTTTTGAGCATTTCACAAATACTCCTGGCGGCTATCCGACCGGCGCCCATGGCCTTAATAACGGTAGCGGCCCCGGTAACCACGTCTCCGCCGGCAAATACCTTGGGTTTGGAAGTGGCGCCGGTGCTTTCATCGGCAATAATGTTGCCTTTCTTGTTGGTATCCAGGCCCTTGGTCGTTCTCGGAACCAGCGGGTTGGGGCCCTGTCCGATAGCAACAACCACGGTGTCTACTTCCATGATGAATTCGGAACCCTGAATCGGCACAGGCTTCCTCCGTCCGGATTCATCAGGCTCACCGAGCTCGTATTTAAGGCATTCCATGGAGGTTACCCAGTTTTCCTCATTCCCGATAATCCTGGTCGGGTTGGTCAGAATCTTAAAAATAACTCCTTCCTCCTGGGCATGATGAACTTCTTCAATCCGGGCCGGAAGTTCATCCATGGAACGACGGTACACAATATACACTTCCTCGGCGCCAAGACGGAGTGCGGTCCGGGCACAGTCCATGGCCACATTGCCGCCGCCGAGGACAGCTACGCGCCTGCCTACTTTGACCGGAGTATCATACTCGGGGAACAGGTAAGCCTTCATCAGGTTGGTCCTGGTGAGAAATTCATTGGCAGAATACACACCGTTCAGGTTCTCCCCGGGGATTCCCAGGAAGTAAGGCAGGCCGGCGCCGGTGCCCAGGAATACGGCATCGAAACCTTCATCTTCCAAAAGCTCATCTACGGTTTCAATAGCACCGATGACAGAGTCTACCTGAATATCCACACCTATTTTCTTCAGGTTATCGATTTCGGCCTGAACGATAGCCTTCGGTAAACGGAACTCGGGGATACCGTACATCAGCACCCCGCCGGGCACATGGAGAGCTTCGAAAATGGTCACCTGGTGTCCGGCCTGGGCACAGTCAGCCGCTACAGTCAAACCGGCCGGCCCGGAGCCAACTACGGCAACCTTCTTGCCGGTAGGAGGCGCGCACTCTACAGGCTTGACGCCTTTCGCTCTCTCCCAGTCAGCCACGAATCTCTCCAGCCTTCCGATACCAACCGGTTCGCCTTTTTTACCCCGGACACAGTACATCTCACACTGGTTTTCCTGGGGACAAACCCGGCCGCAAACAGCCGGCAGGGCGTTCTTTTCCTTGATAATCTTAATAGCCGCCTCAAAGTCGCGCTCTTTAATTTTGGCAATAAATTGCGGGATCGGTACTTCTACGGGGCACCCCTGACGGCAGGGTTCCTTTTTGCAACCCAGGCAGCGGAGAGCTTCATCCACTGCGGCTTCTTCGGAATAGCCCAAAGCAACCTCATCAAAGTTCTTGGCCCTAGCTTTAGGGTCCTGGCAGGGCATCTTATTTTTAGTCGGACTATTGTTTACGTTCAGTGACATCCACATCCACCTCCACAACTTGCTGCTGCCAGTGCGCGCTGTTCCTCATCTTTAAAAATTTGAGCCCTGCGCAATTGTTCATTGAAATCAACCAGGTGACCGTCAAATTCCGGCCCGTCAACACAGGTAAACTTGGTTTCATTACCGACAGTAACCCGGCAGGCCCCGCACATACCGGTGCCGTCAACCATGATGGAGTTCAGGCTGACCACGGTCTTAATCCCATAAGGCCTGGTCAATTCGGATACGAATTTCATCATCGGAAGCGGGCCAATAGCGACAATGTAATCAATTTTACCCTTTTCTTCGATTACCTTTTTGAGTACATCGGTGACGAAACCTTTTTCTCCTTCACTGCCGTCATCGGTACAGACGTAAAACTCGTCGCACTGAGCCTTAAATTCATCGGTCCAGAACAGCAGTTCCTTGGTCCTGGCGCCGGCTATCCCGATAACCTCATTACCGGCTTGTTTAAGAGCCCGCGTAATAGGATAAACAGGGGCAATACCCACGCCACCGCCAATACATACCACGCGGCCGTATTTCTCTATCTCTGACGGCCGTCCGAGAGGCCCAACAAAGTCCAGAAGAGCGTCCCCGGCTTCCATCCGGCCTAATTGTTGGGTTGTTTTGCCTACCTCCGCAAAAATAAGGGTAATAGTACCCTTCTCCCTGTCAAAATCGGCAATGGTCAGCGGAATTCTCTCTCCCTTTTCATCTATCCGGAGGATGATGAACTGTCCTGCCTGACATTTTTTTGCTACTTTTGGCGCATCGATTTCGAATAATTTCAGCGTAGGCGACAAAACTTCTTTCCTGAGAATTTTGTACATAAAAACCAAA
>DYZU01000133.1 GCA_022735835.1 Thermincola sp.
GCCGACTTCTTTTCCTTCGGCATTCATTATTATTCTTACGGTAGGCCTGATTGGCAGGGCCCTGTTGACATTGACAACTATGCCAATTTCTCCTGTACTTAATTCAACCGTGCTTCCGACAGGGTATATTTCACAGTTTTCAACAAACGTTTTGACAATTTGGGGGTCAAATTGATACCCGCTGGAAGCGATGATGATTTCCATAGCTTCATACGGCAAGACGGCATTCTTGTAAACCCTGTCCGCGGTCAGGGCATCATATACGTCAGCCACAGCCACTATCTTGGAGTATTCGTGAAATTCATCATTTTTTATTCCCCGCGGATATCCTGTGCCGTTGTA
Organism: Thermincola sp.; assembly: GCA_022735835.1. Taxonomy (GTDB): domain Bacteria; phylum Bacillota; class Thermincolia; order Thermincolales; family UBA2595; genus UBA2595. Next base: position 343 of record DYZU01000133.1, read on the forward strand.
GCATTCGTGATGCTGTAAAGCTATTTTGGCGGCATCCGGTGTGATGTCGGAATTTTCACGCAGGATTTCATATCCCAGAATCGTATGTCGTTTAATCTCGTCAAACTCTTTTTCAGTAAGAGGACCGTTCTTTTTCAAGATTTCGTCGGGAACCTTCATCTTCCCCACATCATGGAGCAAAGCGCCGATTCCTAACTCTTTTAACCTGATTTTGGAATATCCCATGACGATTCCTGTCGATATTGACAGGATGCAGACATTGACAGAATGCGCAAAAGTGTAATCGTCAAGAATTCTTATATCAGCAAGTTTCCCGACTATATGCCTGTTACTTATCAGCTCGCCTACAATTTTTTCGACAACTTTCCGCGCTTTCCCGGTCTTGATGAGGTTTCCGGTCTTTACATCATGCATGATTTCCTGGACAACACGTTCGGCTTCTTCTCTTACTTCCGAAGAGACCATATCGGGCAATTCGCCATGGTACAGTCTTTTGGGCGCTTTCTGAACAGGTTCAAAGCCGGGTTTTTCGCCGGTACTTTCCTCCGGGGAATCATTGCCTTCCACATAAATCGTAGGTATTCCGAAATCGATTAACCTGCTAATCCACTCTTCGGTAAGAACTGCTCCCTTACGTAAAAGAAGCCGGCCATTCCGGCTGTATATTTCTTTGGCCAAGACCATATCTGGCTTAACATTGTATATCGCCATTCTTCTCACCCGGCAGTCCCCTCCGGAGTTCATTTAAGCGCCGCCAATGCAGACACTAATATATATTCTATATAACTGACAAAAATCCCTTCTTATTAAAAAGAAATTTACCAAAAATTCAGCATCTTTTGTATGTTTGTGTTCCTTTTTACCAGAAGCTGCCGGATAATTCCGCGACCTGTATTTTCCTGATAAAGGTTTTCCTGTGTAAAGGGCATGGACCGTACTTTTTCAGCATCTCCAAATGCTCCGGCGTACCATAGCCCCTGTGGCTGGCAAACCCGTACTGGGGAAAATTCTTGTCGAATTCATCCATCATGTTATCCCTGGTAACCTTGGCAATTATGGAAGCAGCGGCTATTGACATGCTCTTCCCGTCTCCCTTTACTATTGGCAGTTGCCTGACACTGATTCCGGGAATTTGAACCGCATCAACCAGGATGTAATCAGGGACTTGTGTGAGGGCTCTGACGGCCCTTTGCATAGCCAGCAGAGTTGCCCGCAAAATGTTTATGTTGTCAATCTCTTCAACATCAGCTATACCGACTGACCAGCAGACGGCGTTGTTTACGATTTCATGATAGAGGTTCTCTCTCCTGGCCGGAGACAGCCTTTTTGAGTCGTCTATACCCGGAATATTGGTTTCCGGGGGCAAAATTACCGCCGCCGCAACCACCGGTCCGGCCAGGGGACCCCGCCCGGCCTCATCAACTCCCGCGATAATGCGAAACCCTCTGTTGCGGGCCTCCTTTTCATATAGCCGCAGGTTTTCCAGACGTGCTCTTTCTTTTTGGGCCAGCGCCTCCTGGCGGCAAAACTGCTGATACAGTTTTCTTACTCCGGAACGGGAATCATTGATTAACGCGTTTCTCTCTTGTTTCGACAAAAATGAGCCGCGCTCCCGGAGCAGCTTTTGAATTTCATTTACTGACATTCCGGAAAGGTTCATAATTCCCTCGCACAACTTACAACATATCATAATTTTCATTCTGCTTCAACCTGAAAATCCCTTCCTTTTTCAATTAAAAATCATTTCCTGTCCAAGATTACATGATGTCTTCAGACAAAATTAAAAGAAATGGTTCCGTATTGATAAAGAAACCATTTCTTGACATGAGCCCGAGTTTTCTGTTAAATATGGACCAATGCTACCTCCTGTCGAGAGTAAACAACCCTATCTTCCCCTCCCTGAATTCGTTCAGAACTATGGCCGCTGTTTTAAGGGTATCAACATTGCCGCCGGAAATAAGGCATCCCCTTTTCAGACCGATTTTTCTCAAGGTTTCATAAGCATCCTCATCCAGTGTTTCAAGTTTGTATCTTGTTCGCAGTTTTTCCGGCGCTATCTTTGTCAGAAGCTGTATTAGCTTTACTGTTACCTGCTCAACATTGATTATTTCATCCTTGATAGCGCCTGTTACAGCCAGCCTGAAACCCACTTCAGGGTCTTCAAACTTGGGCCAGAGAATCCCGGGTGTGTCCAGCAGTTCCAATTCTTTGCCGACCCTGATCCACTGTTTTCCCCTGGTAACACCGGGGCGGTCCCCGGTCCTGACAGACCCTCTGCCGGCCAGGCGGTTGATAAGCAAGGATTTGCCCACGTTCGGAATACCGAGCATCATCAACCTTATGGGCCTGGGTCTCCTGCCTTTGGCTGCCAATTTTTGAAGGACACCGGCCCCCTCCTCCTGGGCAGCGTGCAAAAGGTTGCTGATTCCCTTGCCTGACTGGGAATCAACAGGAATACATCTTAAGCCCTCTTCCTTTTGAAAAAATTCTTTCCATTTTTCGGTTTGCGCCTGGTCTGCCAGGTCAGCTTTATTTAAAACTATTATTCTGGGTTTATCACCGACAATTGAATTGATTTCCGGATTGCGGCTGCTGATGGGTATACGGGCATCCAGCAGTTCAACCGCTATGTCCACCAGCTTTAAGTTTTCTTTGATCATTTTGCGGGCTTTGACCATATGCCCCGGATACCATTGAATTGTCTCCAGTTCCATCGGAGTCACCTACCAGTCCGGCAAACACTAGCGCAGGGCCTTTATCCTGTCAACAGGCCAATATATAAATATCGCCTTTCCAATTATATTTTCCCTGGGAAGAGTGCCCCATACCCTGCTGTCTTCACTGTTGTTCCTGTTGTCACCCATCATAAAATACCTGTCTTCCGGAATATCGACAGGTCCAAAATCTCCGTATTTCAGACCTTCCGGCAAAAACGGCTGGCTAATGGGCACGCCGTTGATATATAACTTGCTGTTTTTTATTTGCAGGGTTTCTCCCGGCAATCCGATGACCCTCTTGATAAAATCGCGTTTGGGGTCAACCGGGTATTTAAAAACCACAATGTCTCCTCTTTGTGGTTCTTTAAATCGGTAAATCAATTTATTTACTATGATTCTGTCGCCTTTGGTCAGGGTTGGTTCCATGGAACCGGACGGAATATAAAACGGTTGAAATAAAAACACCCTGATAACAACTGCCAGTATAACGGCAATGGCCACAGACTCAATTATTTCACTAAAAAGATGGCCGCGACCATTTGCTTTAAATTCCCTGGAGTGGTCTTCTGCCATTTCTAATTTCCTCCTTGGATAAGGTAAAAAGGGACTGTCAATCAGTCCCTTAGTTTAAATATGTTGCTCCCTGATTCTGGCAGCTTTGCCCCTGAGTTTTCTCAGATAGAATAATCTAGCCCTGCGCACTTTACCTCTCCGGACTATTTCAATCTTATCTATACGGGGTGAGTGTAAGGGAAAAGTTCGTTCAACACCTACTCCATATGAGATTCTGCGGACAGTAAAAGTCTCTCGCATGCCTCCGCCGCGTCTTTTAATTACAACTCCCTGAAATACCTGAATTCTTTCCCTTCCACCTTCAACGACCTTTACATGAACCTTTACGGTATCACCGGGCCGAAAATCAGGTATATCCTTTTTCATCTGTTCTTCTTCCAGCAGCCGGATAACATCCATTATGTGTGCCCCTCCTTCCTTAGGACGTTCTTAACCTGTTAAACTCGAGGCAGCGGACCGTCCTTTCTGAGCCGGAACCTGCAAAGTAAAGGTTCCGGGACGACTAACATTAAGTATTATATCACAACGATATGGGATTTACAAGAATTTTACTTCCACCATTTTTCCCCCAGCAGCCGGTCCAGAATAATAGCCACCGCGCTTCTGACGCTTAAATGATTGTAATCCCCCGCTCCGTAAACAGGCTCCAGGATGTAGTCACACCTCAACATGGTTTCCCTTTCTATGCCCCAACCGGTCCCGAACAGGATAAGGTAAGGATTTCCGTCAGCCAACCTTTTCCGCATCTCCCTGTAACTGACCGTATTTGGATAGGAGCGGGCGTCAGTAGTCACCACAAACGGGTTAACCCCGTTTTCCCGCCTGATTTGCTCCACCGTCTCCTCCAGGCCCGGTATAAGGACAACTTTGTTAAAAGCGGTCTTCCGGTCTTCATTGTACTGGGCGCCATAACCCTGCTGCCAGTAATCCAGAATGTCCTGAATCAGTTTTCTCTGGGTTTCCAGGGGATGAATGACGTAGTACCGGCGAACTTCATATGTACAGGCTATTCTGGCGATATCATGTATATCGAGATTAGTAACGGAAGTTGAAATTACTTCCATTCTTTTGTTATAAACCGGATAATGCAACAACCCTATATATACATTCGGCTTATTTTCCCGGGTCAATCCCAGCCCTCCTTATCCCTGTCGTCCTGTTAATGGAAGGTCAATCTGTCTCCAACAGTTTACGGTCTTCCTCGGAAAGGTCGTCTATTTTCAACAGGTCGGGCCTGCGTTCAAGTGTCCTCTGTAAAGACATCTTGCGGCGCCACTGTCTTATTTTTTCATGGTCACCGCTCAACAAAATGTCCGGTACCTTCATCCCGGCAAATTCCCGCGGCCGCGTATACTGCGGGTATTCCAGCAATCCTTCGTAAAAAGAATCGTTGGCGTAAGATTCCTCTTCCCCCAACACGCCCGGGATCAACCTGGCCACAGCATCTACGATGACCATGGCCGGAAGTTCTCCGCCGGTTAAAACAAAGTCTCCTATGGAGATCTCCTCATCAATCAGTTTTTCCCTTACCCGCTCGTCAATTCCCTCGTAATGCCCGCAAATCAGGATCAGATGCGGCTCTTTGGATAAATCTTTGGCCATCTCCTGGTTAAACACTCTGCCCTGGGGACAAAGAAGCACCACTTTGGCGCTTTCCTGCCCGCTCCGGGATCTGACAAATTCAACGGCTGCAAAAACAGGCTCAGGTTTCATCACCATCCCGGCCCCGCCGCCGAACGGGTAATCGTCCACAATTCTGTGCTTGTCATGGGCAAAGTCCCGGATGTTCGTCACGCTTATATCCAGCAGCCCTTTTTCTCTGGCCCTTTTAATAATGCTGACGTCAAAGGGACCTTTAAACATCTCGGGAAAAAGGGTCAGAATGTCAATTTTCATCATATATCACCTATAACTCGAGCAGGCCTTCCAGGGGGTTGATTACAATCAGCCTTTTGCTTTTATCGACATTTTTGATTATTTCTTTTACGGCCGGAATCAGGTAATCTTTTGTCTTGCCGCCAACAACATAAACGTCGTTGCTCCCGGTCTGGACAACTTCCTTGATCCTGCCCAGGGAGCGGCCGTCCTCGGTCTGCACTTCCATGCCCACAATTTCAAAAATGAAATACGTATCTTCTGGCAGTTCCGCCAACTGGTCCCTGGTAATTTTCAACATAGCGCCTTTAATCTCTTCGGCGGAATTCATGTCGGGTATTTCGCGGAACTTGACGATAAAAAAGTTTTTGTGCTCCCTGACTTTTTCGACAGTTAAATGCCTTCTCAGACCGTTTCTATCCAGTACCAAATCACCGTTAACCCGATACCTTTCCGGGAAGTCGGTGAGCGGCCGGACCTTCACCTCTCCTTTATTACCCTGTGTATTTACTATTTCCCCGACGGTGATCAGGTCATCTTTAGCCGTCATTTTAGTCGCCTTTTCTCCTTCTGATATCGATAATTTTATCGTCACACAGCACCACTTCGACACCCATTATCTCGTTCCAGTCGTCACCCACGTTGATTTCCGTAACTGATTCCAGGGTTCCCTGGATCACTTCCGATCCTATGGCCATTTTACCTATGGCTTTCAGCTGGTCTGTCAACCTGTTTTTAGCTTGCTGCCGTTTCTGTTTTTCATTTTCAAAATGCTGCCTGGCCGCTGGAATTCCCTGAGGGTTTTTCTTTTCCAGATCCGCGACCATGCGTTTAATTTGAAAATCCAGCTGATTTAGTTCCGCATCCAGTTTTTTCAGCGCTTCCTGGACCTCCAGAGCCATTTTGCCTTTAAAATTTTCGGTTACCTTGACTTTTACTATTACAGGCCTCTTGATGGTCAACCCCTTTGACATACAATACCTCCTGGATATTAACGCGAAGCCAGCTTCGCCGGGGCCCGGATCCGGTCTGTTTCATGCCCCGGGCCGCCGGTGAAACTGGCAAGGTATTTTACAATATTTCTACCACCGCTTTTTTCCCTTCCCGGGTGGCGGCTGCTTTGACAATCGTTCTGATGGCCTTTGCTATTCTTCCTTGTTTGCCGATGACTTTACCCATATCTTCCGGAGCCACCTTGAGTTCCATAACCAAAGACTTGTTGCTTTCCATGACGTCAACACAAACTTGATCCGGGTTATCGACAAGGGATTTGGCCAGCAATTCTAGTAATTCCTTCATCATTGCACCCCCTCACCACTACTTCCCGGCAGCTTTTTCCATCAATCCGGCTTTATTTAAGAGGGCCCTGACGGTTTCCGAAGGCTGAGCCCCGTTTTTCAGCCATTTGAGCGCCTTTTCGCCATCTATTTTTACCTCGGCGGGGTTTTTCAGCGGGTCATAGTACCCAATTTCTTCGATAAACCTTCCATCCCTGGGTGACCTGGAGTCAGCCACAACTATCCGGTAAAAAGGTTTTTTCTTTGCTCCCATCCTTCTAAGACGAATCCTTGTTGCCACACAATCACCTCCTTACTATAATTTTCCATATGTTTCGTTTTTATACTATTTAAAAAAAGGAAGTTTCAAGCCGGCGCCTTTTTTTATGTTTTTCTCCATTCCGGCAAACTGTTTCATCATTTTTTTGGTATCTTCAAACTGTTTTAACAGCCGGTTGACATCACTTACCCTGGTGCCGCTCCCCCTGGCTATGCGTTTTTTCCGGCTGTCCTTGATAATTTTGGGGTCCTGGCGCTCTTTCACGGTCATCGACTGGATAATTGCTTTCATCCGTACAAATTCCTTGTCATCTATGGAACCTTTCAAGTTTTTCAACTGTTTCATCTGGCCGAGACCGGGAATCATCCCGATCAACTGGTCCAGAGGCCCCATACTCCTGACCTGGTCCATTTGGTCCATGAAGTCCTGCAGGGTATACTCCTGGGTCTTTATTTTCCTTTGCAGTTCCTGGGCCTTCTGGGCATCCATGGCGGACTGGGCCTTCTCAATGAGACTCAGAACATCTCCCATGCCCAGTATCCTGGAAGCCATGCGTTCCGGGTGGAACGGTTCAAGGGCATCGAGTTTTTCGCCCATTCCGGCAAATTTTATGGGCTTCCCGGTTACCGCCTTGACCGATAAGGCCGACCCGCCGCGGGTATCGCCGTCCAGCTTGGTCATAATTACGCCGTCAATGCCGAGCTGCTCATTAAACGTATTGGCCACATTGACCGCGTCCTGGCCGATGGTGGCATCCATGACGAACAGTATTTCATGAGGGTGTACTTCGTTTTTAATGTTCCGGAGTTCTGCCATCAACTCTTCATTGATATGCAGGCGTCCGGCAGTATCGATAATTACGGTATCATTGCCAAAAGAGCGGGCATGTTCCAGAGCGCCTTTGGCTATATCCACCGGGTTTGTCTTGTCACCAAGCGAATATACCGGTATATCCAGTTGCTCGCCCAGCACCTGGAGCTGTTTAATGGCGGCAGGACGGTATACGTCCCCGGCCACCATCAGCGGCCTCCTGCCCTGCTTTCTCAGAAGGTTGGCCAGTTTGCCGGCAGTCGTGGTTTTGCCGGCTCCCTGCAATCCGACTAACATTATTACCGTGGGAGGTTTGGATGAGATGTTGATTTTGCTCTGAGTTCCTCCCATCAGTTCGGTTAATTCTTCATTTACTATCTTGATTACCTGCTGGCCGGGGGTAAGGCTGTCCAGAACTTCGTGACCGACAGCGCGTTCCTTTACCTTTTTGATAAAATCTTTGACAACTTTATAATTTACATCGGCCTCCAGCAAAGCGACCCTGACTTCCCTCATCGCCTCTTCTACGTCCGTTTCGCCGAGCTTGCCCTTCCCCCTGAGCTTTTTAAACGTGTTTTGCAGTTTTTCGGCCAGATTTTCAAATATCATGCCTTTACCCCCCAATATTCCCGTTTCCGTATCCTTAATCATTTTGCTGAATTTCAACTATTTCGTCAATTACTTTTTTTATCTTTTGCTTAAATGCCTGGTTGTTTTCCAATTCGTCTATCAGGCTTAACACCTTTTCAAGTTTTTCCTTTTCTAATATGAATTTTTTGACCAGACCCAGTTTTTCTTCAAAACTCTCCAGAATCTTTTCCGCCCGCCGGATGATATCATGCACCGCCTGGCGGCTGACCCTGTATTCTTCGGCAATTTCGCCCAATGACAGGTCCTGGCCGTAATACAGCAGCAGTATTTCCTGCTGTCTGGCGGTCAGCAATTTCCCGTAGAAATCGAACAACATGGCCATGCGTTCAAATTTTTCTATCATTCAGGCGTCACCTGCCTGTAAAGGTTATTTCCTTTACAGTAGAATTGTAATAAAATCATGGCACTTTGTCAACAATGCTTTGAGTCGACAATGCTTTTAGTCGAAATAAAAAACGCGGATTATTTTAAAAATCCGCGCTCATCCTTTAATGAAATTTTATGCGGCTCTGTCTTTTTTCTTCCTGCAAAACCTTATCTATGTATTCGTCAAGGTCCATTATCTTAACCAAAATCTTAGCGCTGTCAGATGTTTTATTTTTCATCCAGCGGTCCACCAGAATATCTCTTTCAGCCTGCAGCACAGACAATCTCTTTCCCGCCATTGCCTTCACCTCCCCGGGTTTGACTTGTTAATGTGAAAACATTCACTTTGTTCTTTTCGACATTTTTAAAATTTTTCCTTCTTTTTTTTCGGTAATAATGCAAATTTATTTTATAATTATTACTTCTCTCCCACCAGCCTGCCGGCACATCTCTGGACATTGGCAAGTACTTCTTGTTCGTCTATAGTAATTACTTTTCTGTTTTTCATGACGATTTTGCCGTCAATAATCACTGTATCGATATCGGATGACTGGGCGGCGTAAACGGTATGGGCAATTATATCATGCTTGGGATACAAATGAGGTTTTGTAAAATCAATAAGTATTATGTCGGCTTTATACCCAGGTTCAATCATTCCTATGTCAGCCAACCCCAGAACCATGCCCCCGTTCCTGGTAGCCATTTCCAGGGCCCGGTAAGAAGGAATGGTTGTCGGGTCACCGGTATTTACTTTATGCAACAGGGCCGCTGACCGCATTTCTTCCAGCATATCCAGGTTGTTGTTGCTGGCCGCTCCGTCCGTACCCAATCCAACGTTGACCCCTTCCGCCAATAACTGGGGTACGGGAGCTATTCCGCTGGCTAACTTCATGTTACTTTCAGGATTGTGAGCAACCCCGACCTTTTTCTCTTTTAAAATCCTGATGTCATTTTGGGTAAGGTGGACACAGTGGGCGCCCAGAACAGGAAAATCCAGCACCCCAAGGTCGTTGACGTACTCAATGGGCGTTTTCCCGTACTGTTTCCTGATATCCTCCACTTCTGCCCCTGTTTCGGCCAGGTGGATGTGGATTCCCACATTAAATTTTTCTGCCAGGGCCAGGACCTTTTTCAGGTATTCGGGCGGGCAGGTGTAAGGCGCATGCGGTCCCACCATGGTAGTTATGCGCCCGCCGGCCGAACCGTTCCATTTTTGGATAAACCGTTCGGTTTCCTCCAAAGCCAGTTGAGCGGTCGGCGCCACTCCTATCATCCCCCTGGCCAGGCTGGCCCTGATTCCGCTTTTTTCTACCGCCCGGGCCGCTTCGTCCATGAAAAAGTACATATCGGCAAAAGTTGTGGTTCCTGATTTAATCATTTCCAGGATACACAGCATGGTGCCCCAGTACACGTCCTCTCCCGTCAGCCTGTCTTCCAGGGGCCAAATCCGCTGTTCCAGCCATTCCATCAGGGGCAGGTCGTCAGCGTAACTGCGCAGCAGGGTCATGGCGGCATGGGTGTGGCAGTTGACAAACCCCGGCATGGCCACCATGCCCCGGGCATCGATTTCCTCATCGGCGCCCCAGTTATCCGGGATTGTCCCTGCCTCTCCAACAAAAACTATTTTATTCCCCTCGACACCTATCTCACCGCCGTAAATCATTGCATCCGCCCCGGTCATGGGAACAACGGTGGCGCCCTTAATCGCTAATCTGCTCATCCTCCGGCCTCCTTCTTACCATTTATTATAATCTTTGTTTTTCTTTTCTTTTATATTGCCGTTCAGGGTCCTGGTCAAATAAATAATCTTACATATGTTCTCCAGGCTGGATGTCCACTGGTAAGCCTCTTCCAGCAACTGGCCGACGGCAAAACTGCCGTGTCCCCTGATCATGACTATTTTATATTCCTTTAAAAATTCCGGCAGGACCCGGGCCACCTCCGCGGAACCGACGGTGTGTTCAAACCCTATAACCGGAATCTTATGCAGCATGTACTGGCCCTCCGAATCGAGGGGAATAATTTCGTCTTCCATCAGCGAGAGGGCAGTTGCGTACACCGGATGGGCATGAACAATGGCCAGGGCCGAAGTATTTTTGTATATCGACCGGTGGACTCCCACTTCTGTGGAAGCCAGGGTTATATGGCTGTCATTACTTTCCAATCCGGTCTCAATCAGATCGGATTCCTTCAGGTTGTGCAGCATCGACCCCCTCCTGGTAATCACCAGCCTGTCTCCCAACCGCACGCTCATATTGCCGCTGTGCGAACTGTTTAACCCCTGCACAAACAGGTCGCGCCCTATTTGACTGAACTGACTGTACATTTACCCAACCTCCAGCCCAAGTTCTGACAGCTTCTTGGCCGTAGGAACCCCCTGAACGTCCCATCCTCTGAATCTGTAATAATCCCTCAGCATCCTGTCCAGGTAAACAACATGCCCCTTGGACGGGCCGTGTTGCACAGGTTCTTTCAGGAGGCGTTCCGGTAAAGTGTCATCGGCGCTTGAAAAACCTTCCCGCAAGTTGTACATCCGTTCCAGGTTCCAGATTCTTTCCCCGACAGTATGCAGGTCCTGGGGCTGAAAATCAGCCCCTGTCACGGCAGACAACAGCCGGGCAAAGTATTCTTCCGAAACGGTCAAACCCGTGAACCGGCAAATAATCAGAGAGTCCATAGCCGCGTTAAGGTTCTGATAAAAGATGGTCAGCCCGGCTTTCCCCTCGGTGGAAAACCTGTCCACCATTTTGGGGACGCCAAGGATTTCGGGACCAACCATATATGCCCGGAGGTGGCATCCGCCACGGTTTGAAGTGGCAAACCCGAGGCCCATGCCCTGAACCCCCCGGGGGTCATATGCCGGGAGTTCCAGCCCCTTGACCTGCATGGCAAACTGCTGGCCGCCATATTTACGGGCAAAAGCCCGGGAGCCTTCGGCCAGTTCTTGGCCCAGTCCGCGCCGGTAGGCAATGTCTTCAATCAATGAAGACAGTTTGGCGGCATCGCCAAATCTGATATCGGCATCAACCAGTTTTTTGGCGGCCATTTCCATGGCGCAGCCGATGGTGACCCCCACCGATATGGTGTCCAGACCCAGCCGGTTGCAGAGGTAATTGGCCTCAGCAACGGCTTCCAGGTCATTGATGCCGCACTGGGGGCCCAAAGCCCAGATGGATTCGTACTCCGGCCCTTCCCCGGAATCATTCTTGGTTTGCGTCAGCCTGGTGCATTTTATCGGACACCCGTAACAGCCTTTTTTCCCCACCAGTATTTTTTCGGCGACAGCTTCCCCCGATATATTCTCGGCATCGGGAAACTGGGATTCCTGAAAATTAAATGACGGGAAGATGCCGCATTCGTTCATGAGGTTGACCAGAACAGGAGTGCCGAATTCGGGCAGGCCCTGGGAAGTGATGGGGTTGGCCTTTATCCACTTGTTGGTCTCATACAGAATAAAAGCCAGCTTTTCCGGATCGGCCGGACGGATCTTCTGCACCCCCTTGACCGCTATGGCCTTGAGAAGTTTGGAGCCCATCACGGCGCCCAGACCGCCCCGGCCCAGGGCCCGTGTGTTATCGTTCATAATACAGGAAATCTTAACCCGGTTCTCACCGGCGGGACCGATACAGGCCACGCTGTATCCCCGCCCTTCGGCCCCGGTGACAGCCCCGGTGGTGTCAGGTACGTTCAGGCCCCAAAGCTTTTGGGCATCTTTAAGCACAACTTCTTTTTCATTAATCAATATATATACGGGTTTGGCGGCCTTGCCTTCAATAATTAAGCCATCATAACCGGCCTTTTTTAAGCGTACACCCCAAATACCGCCGGAATTCGAGTCAAAAACCGTCCCGGTAAGCGGTGATTTTGATGTTACCGTAAACCGGCCGGAGGTGGGAACTTGGGTACCGGTCAAAGGTCCCGTCAAAAAAATCAGCTTGTTTTCCGGGGCCAGGGGATCTGTCGGAGGACCTACTTCTTGCCAGAGAATGTGGCAGCCCAGTCCCCGGCCTCCTAAAAATCTGCTGTAACTGTCATGGCCGGGTTCTTCAATATTGATTTTTTGATCCGTAAGATTAATTCGCAGAATCCTGCCGGTCCACCCGTTCATCAGGCAAAAGCTCCTTTTCCGATTATTTCCGGTACTTTTTTGAGGTAAGAATCAGCCGCCTCCTATCAGCGGAAAAACACTGACGGCGTCCCCGTCCCGGAGTTGATAATCGTGGTCGACCCTGACCCCGTTAACAAGCACAAGCGGGGCCTCCTCCAGAGGGACCCCTTTTTTTTGCAGCAGCTGACCGACTGTTAACGTTTCTTTTAGGTCAATTCTGGTTCGGTCACCTTTACTCTGATATTTTCGTAGGGAGGCGAACAGCTTGAGTTCAACCTGCATGTTATTCCCCGTGCTCCCATCCGTATAAATACTCTTCCTGTTCCGGTGTCAAACGGTCTATCCCCATGCCAAGAGATTTCAGTTTTATTTCAGCCACTCTCTTGTCTATTTCCTCAGTAACCCGGTAGACCCTCTTCTCCAGGTTCCTGCCGTTTTCTAACATGTGCCTGGCTGACAAAGCCTGGAGAGCAAATGACATATCCATGATCTCGGCCGGATGGCCGTCTCCGGCCGCCAGGTTGACCAGTCTTCCCTCGGCCAGCAGGTACAGCTTTCTTCCGTCGGGCATGGCAAACTCTTCAATGTTCTGCCTGACAACCCGGCTGCCTGCAGAGCTCTCTTTCAGTTCGGGTTTATTGATTTCCACGTCAAAGTGCCCGGCATTGGCCAGGAGCGCTCCGTTTTTCATTTTTGCGTAATGCCTGCCTCTGATAACATCCTTACACCCGGTAACCGTAATGAATACATCACCCAGCCCAGCCGCTTCATCCATGCTCATGACACGGAATCCGTCCATATGGGCTTCGATGGCCTTGATGGGGTCAATTTCGGTAATAATGACTCTGGCGCCCAAACCCCTGGCCTTCATGGCGATTCCCTTGCCGCACCAGCCGTATCCGGCCACAACCACAGTCTTCCCGGCAACTATCAGGTTGGTGGTTCTCATGATACCCGTCCAGACTGACTCCCCGGTACCATACCGGTTATCAAACAGGTATTTACAGAAGGCATCATTTACGGCCATCATGGGAAACTTCAGGAGCCCCGCCTTTTCCATGGCTTTTAAGCGCATAACTCCGGTTGTGGTCTCCTCGCAACCGCCGATAACCTGGCCGGCCAGATGGCTGCACTCATTATGCAGGAGGTTAACCAGGTCTCCCCCGTCATCAATCACAATTTCCGGTTTGGTTTCCAGGACTTTGACCAGGTGCTCCTTATATTCCTCCGCAGTTGCATTATACCACGCAAAAACCTTTATCCCGTCATCAAGAAGAGCGGCGGCCACGTCATCCTGGGTCGAGAGAGGGTTGCTCCCGGTGATAGCCACCTCAGCGCCGCCTGCCTTTAAGACTTTGGCCAGATAGGCGGTTTTGGCTTCCAGATGGATGCTGACCGCAATTTTTACCCCCTGAAAGGGTTTGGTTTCTTCGAATTCCCTGCGAATTTCGTTTAACACGGGCATGTGTTCCTTAACCCAGTCAATCTTCAGCCTGCCTGAAGGCGCAAGACCGATGTCCCTGACGATATAGTCCATGGTGAAACCCTCCTTTAACTTAAAACAATGCTCGCAGGCTCTCCTCATAGGGTGGCCTGACAATGCCCCGGTCGGTGATGATTGCCGTTACCAGATAATTTGGCGTGACATCAAAGGCCGGGTTAAATACCCTGACCCCTCTGGGGGCTATCTCCTGCCCGCCGATGGTGGTTATTTCCACCGATTCTCGCTCCTCTATCGGGATTTCATCACCCGCAGCAAGAGTCATGTCGATGGTTGAGACAGGAGCGGCCACATAAAACGGAATGCCGTGTTCCTTGCATAAAACGGCTACGGTATATGTCCCTATTTTATTGGCCACATCCCCGTTGCCGGTGATCCGGTCAGCCCCCACAACGGCCAGGTCGATGCGGCCTTTTTTCATCAGGTATCCCGCCATGCTGTCGGTAATCAATGTCACCGGGATTTTATCCTGCATCAATTCCCAGGCGGTCAGGCGCGCTCCCTGCAGCAGCGGGCGTGTCTCGTCGGCGAAGACCTGGATCTGCTTGCCTGCTTCATGGGCAGCCCTGATCACGCCGAGAGCGGTTCCATATCCTGCCGTCGCCAGGGCTCCGGCATTGCAGTGGGTCAATATGCCGGCCCGCCGGGGAACAAGTGAATTGCCGTATTCGCCTATCTTCCGGTTCATCTCAAGGTCTTCCTGTAATATTTTATGGGCTTCCTGCAGCAGTAGTTCTTTTAGTTCCGAAACATCATCGGAGTGGGTGTCATAAACAACCTTCATCATTCTCTTCAGAGCCCAGAAAAGGTTGACCGCGGTAGGCCTGGTGGACCCCAGCAGTTCCGAAATCTTTTGGAGGCTCTCAATAAACGACTCCTTGTCTGTACTGTTGTCCTGAACAGCTCCCAGAGCCAGGCCGTAAGCGGCTGCGGCCCCAATGGCAGGCGCTCCCCTGACCTTCATGGTTTTTATAGCTTCTGCCACTTCCTCCGGTTTTTTGCACCTGACGTATCTTACCTCTGCCGGCAGCCTGGTCTGGTCCAGCAAAACAAGGCAGCCGTTGTACCAATCCATAGTTTTCATCACAAACACCTTTTTGCTAAATATTTACGAGATATATTTCCCCTACCCCAGGGAACCGAGCTCTTCCAGGGCACACTGGCACTCGCAGTTTCGTTCCGGCGGCATAATTTCGATGGTTTTGACAAGCAGCTTCTTCAGGTTTTCATTATTCTTTCTCATGGCTTCCAAAACTTCCGCATGGGTCAAGGGCGTGGGGGATATCCCGGCAGCAAAATTGGTGACCATGGCGATGGTCGCGTAACAAATCTCCGCTTCACGGGCCAGTACCACCTCGGGAACACTGGTCATCCCCACCAGGTCTCCCCCCAGGGAACTGTACATTTTGATTTCCGCAGGGGTTTCAAAACGGGGGCCCTCGGTGCATACATATGTCCCTTTAGTCTTCAGAGGCATACCTAATATTTTGGCTGCTTCCATAATCACTTTCCTTAATTCGGGGCAGTAAGGGTTAGTCATGTCTATATGAACAACACCCTTTTCCCCTTCCTCATAAAAGGTTTGGACCCTGTTTCGTGTAAAATCGATAAACTGGTCCACCAGGATAAATTCGCCCGGCCTCATTTCCAGGTTCAGGGAACCGACAGCCCCGGTGGCCAGAATTCTGACCACCCCCAGTTTCTTCAGGGCCATGATGTTGCCCCTGTAATTCACCTTATGGGGTGGGACCGCGTGGTCCTCTCCGTGCCTGGGCAGAAAGGCCACCGGTATCCCGTTGTATTCCCCGGTTTTTACCTTAATCAGGCCAAAATCTGTTCTCACGTTTTCTTCGGAAACAGATGACAAAATTTTCGGGTCATAAAGCCCTGTCCCGCCGATTATTCCTATTTTAATCATTTTTCTACCCCCGATACACGTCAATCTTCAAAAAGGGCATCCACAAACTCCGCCGGATTGAACTCTTTTAAATCGTCAATTTTTTCGCCTATTCCTACGAATTTAACCGGGATATCAAGTTCGGCTTTAATGCCGATAACCACTCCGCCCTTGGCCGTCCCATCCAGCTTGGTAAGCGCTATCCCGGTAACCCCGGCAGCTTCTGCAAAGAGCTTCGCCTGGCTGATGGCATTCTGGCCTGTAGCGGCATCCAGCACCAGCAATACCTCATGAGGGGCGCCGGGCATTTCCCTGGAGATAACCCGAAACACTTTCTTCAATTCCTCCATCAGGTTGGTCTTGGTATGAAGCCTCCCCGCGGTATCTATGATCAATACGTCCGATTCCCTGGCTTTGGCGGCCTGCACTGCATCATAAACCACGGCGGCCGGGTCGGCCCCCTCTTTATGTTTGATCACGTCACAGCCGACGCGTTTGCCCCATATTTCCAGCTGGTCAATGGCAGCTGCCCGGAATGTATCCCCGGCAGCCAGCAGGACTTTCCTGCCTTCCTGTTTGAGATTGTGAGCGAGTTTCCCGAGGGTTGTGGTTTTGCCAACCCCGTTAACACCGATGACCACCAGTATCGCCGGTTTACCCCCGAGATTTAAAGCGCTTTTTTCATCCCTCAAAATTTCCTTAATCAGCTCTTTTAGTACATTTTTCAGCTCAGAGGCATCTTCTATTCTTCTCTCTTTGACAGCCTTTCTCAGGTTTTCCACCAGTTCCATGGCCGTGGTGACACCCACATCAGCCTGGATCAACAGTTCCTCAATCTCGTCGTAAAGCTCCTCGTCAATCTTTTTGCCTCCGCTGACCAGGTTTTCTATTTTATTGAAAAAACCCTGTCTGGTTTTAGTCAAACCCTCTTTTAGTCTGGAAAAAAAACCCATGTCTAACTACTCTCCTTTTAACTGCAAAACAGTCATCATTTTGCTCATATTCGGTAATAAAATGAGGGTCAAGATATACCTTAACCCTCATATTGTATCATAACCGGCCTGTTATCTCAATCGGTTTACACAAATTAGTATACTCCTGAGCCACACCAAATTTGCGGTTGCGTATTTCCGCCTCTTCTTCCGGTGTATTTGCCTCAAAAAACTTTAAGCCCAGTTCCTCATCCTCATCGGCAAGGTCGTATACCTCCCTTAGGGCCTTAATCACGGTGGCTCCCCGGACAGCCCCTTCATTATCATGTCCGATGGCAACTATCGGCCTCCCCCACGAACCCGGTCCGGCACTGGCGTCGCCGATGTGCATAACCCCTGTTCCCCCCGGATGGGTATGAACAATCACACCATTGGGCGGGATCATACCCGCGTAAATTTCCCGCAGCGATTTTTGGGAAATGTCAACACAACTGGAGGCCAGAATACGCGAAGGAACATACCCGATTCCGCCAACCACTATACCCCCTTTTTGAGTTATATGCCCGTTCTCGTCAACCACTCCGATGGCTGCAACTTCCCTGCCCTGCCCAACCTCCATGGATTTGGCCACCAGTTTCCTGGCAAATTCTCCTGATATGGAATTAACATCCGGTTTTGGTAAAATAAATTGTTTTCTGTTGTTGGTCCTGTAAACCGGCTCTGTTTCCGGGACATCAACAATGTCGAGACCCAATGATAATTCCAGGTATTTCAGACTGAGCTCCGTTGATGCCCTTAAAACCTCCTTTTCCTCCTCCACAGTGCGTGCCGCCAGAATTTTTAAATCAACTTCTTCCGATTGGGTCGCCAAGTCAAAATACTCTCTTTGCGGGTAAATAATTCCGATCCCGGCCATTTCTCCATTTTTGACACCTATAGCGATAATAGGAATGTTAAAGAAATCGATCCCGCTGACATCGGTGATCAGACCCGTTTTGCCGGGCCGGGTAGTTATCATCACCGCATTGGCGGGAAGCATCTCCAGCCCTTCAATTAAGCTCTTTCCTTTCATGTCAGTTATGTTGTCAAGAAGTTTTCTCAGAGGTAAACCGCTGAGCCCGCCGAGGACAACGGGAGTCATTCTGTCCACAATGCCCTGTTGGTTCAGCAACCCGAAACACCCGGCATTACGCCCCTGGCTGATTTGAACGGTTTTTTCTACGAGTTTTTCCGCGATATATCTGGCAATTCCCTTTACTTGCACAAAGTTCCCCCGTTTCTGGTGAAAGGATGGTACGATGATATTTTTTCCGGGTGTATTTACGGATATGCAGATTAATTAATATGGCCCGGTTTGAAATAATGGCCGGCTGCCGGGACTAACTGACCTTGCTTATGGCCTCACTTAATTTCATGGAAACCAGTTTGGAAACCCCGGAATCATCCATGGTTACACCGTAAAGAACGTCTGCCGCTTCCATAGTCCCTTTCCTGTGAGTAATTACAATGAACTGGGTAATCCCCGTAAATTCTCTTAAATAACTGGCAAATTTGTCAATGTTAGCTTCATCCAGGGACGCTTCAATTTCATCAAGTATACAGAAAGGACTCGGTTTTGTCTTCAGGATCGCGAACAAAAGCGAAATAGCGGTCAGCGCCCTCTCACCCCCGGAAAGCAGGGAGAGGTGTTGAGTTTTCTTCCCCGGCGGCTGGGCCAGAATATCTATACCGCTTTCCAGCAAGTTTTCGGCATCGGTAAGGATAAGTTCGGCCCTGCCTCCGCCAAACAGTTTACTGAAAACTTCCCCAAAGTTTTTGTTTATATCCGCAAAGGCTTCCCTGAATTTCCTGGTCATAATCTGGTCCATCTCTTCTATTACTTTGTAGAGCGATTCTTTTGCCTGCCGGAGGTCGGTATACTGCCCGGTAAGGAAATCATAACGCTCTTTCAAGCGGGCAAACTCGTCAATAGCCCCGACATTTACACTGCCCAGGGCGCTGATGGCCTCTTTCAGCTCTTTTATTCTGGCAGTCACTTCCTTCCTGTTTTTAATCTCAGTTTTCCTTAATACCGCTTCCTCGTAGGAAATTTGGAATTCCTCCGAGAGTTTGAACACGGAGTTATCAATCTCGAACTCTAACCGGGCCTTCCTGACTTCAGACGCATGCAACTGTTCTTTGGTAAGGGCTATTTCTTTCGACAGCGTTTTTATGCTGTTTTCTTTTTCCTCAATTCCCGCGGCCTGGGCCAGCCTTTCATTCCTCAGCCTGTTCAGATCGTCTTCCAGCATCCATCTCCGTTCGCTTAATTCTTTAACCTCCTGTTCATTCCGCGCAATACCGGCTTTTAATAACTCCTCCTGAGACGCTAAATCCTTGATCTGGTTTTCTTTTCTCCTGGTTTGGGATTCCAAATCCTTTATTGTTTCAGATATCCGGTTCATTATCTGCGTGTAATTGACTTCTTCCTGATACAGGGCGGCCAGTTCCACCTTTATCTCAGTTACCGTTTGCGAAAGGCGCAGGCGTTCTTTTTCCCTCCGGGCCACCTGTACCTGCAGTTCCTCGATATGTTTCCTGATTTCCCCGTCTTGTTTCAGCAGTTCTTCCAAGCGCAGTTTCTGATTATTAATGCGTTCTCTGGATTCTGCAGTCTCTTTGGTCAGGTTATCAGCTTCCTCCTCAACCAGTTTTAGAGTAGTTTGAATTCGGTCTTTTTCCTGAGAAACAATATCTGCATCTTTCTGCAGGGAACTACGGGCAATGTACAGATCCTGCAACCGAGACTGAATTTCAGTTATCTGGGCGGAAAATTTATCATAGTCTTCCCGGGTCCTGTCAATAGTGGATGCCAAAGCATTTACTTCTTTTTGCAGAACTTCTATCCCGGCTTTGTTATCTTCAATTTCCCGTAGACGGCCGAGCAGACTGGACCTGCCTTTTTGATAAACCCCGCCCGTCATGGAACCTCCCGGATTAACCACATCACCGTCCAGGGTAACTATCTTGCTGCTGTAGTTAAGTTCCCGGGCCAGTTCCGCGGCACATTTTAAGTTTTCCACAATAAAAACATTACCCAGGAGATACTCCATGACACGGGAGTATTTCTCTTCACACTCCACCACCCCGGATGCCACGCCGAAAAATTCCGGCATTCCCTGAAAATTGTGATTGCTCCTGGGTCGGCCGGCAGGCTTTATGGAGTTTAAAGGAAGGAAAGTAGCCCGACCCGCTTTATTCTTCTTTAAAAAACCGATGGCTTTTCTGGCATCTTCATCACTTTCCGTTATAATGAACTGAAGCGCGCTGCCCAGCGCCACTTCCACGGCGGTCTCGAATTGCTCGGGAACCCTTATTATCTCGGCCACAACACCGCATATATGGCCGCACTTTTTTCCTTTTTTGCTTTCCAAAAGGACTTCTTTTACTCCCCGGTAATATCCTTCATAATCACTCTGCAGGTCCTCCAGGGCTTTCAGCCGCGAAGACTTATCCTGTAAGGCTTGGCGGGCTTTAATGAGCTCTTCCTGCAGCTTTTTCAACCGCTCATCCAGAAGAGTTTTCTCTTTCCCAACGTTATTTTCCCTGCCAACCAGGTCTTCAATTTCCCTGTTAATGTCACCGAGCCGTTTTTGAATGTCCCTTTCTTTCCGCCAGGAACTTGCCAGCTCCTCCGCCAGGGCCGTTTTTTGTTCTTCCAGCTGCCTGATCCGCCTTTGCCGGGTCTGCCATTCAATTTCATCCGAATTAATTGAATTTTTGACGCTCGCTGTTTCATTGAGCAGGTCAATGATATCCGCCTTCCGTTCCTCAATTTTTTCCTGCTCATTAGAAACAAGCGCTTCAATTTCCAATAATTGTTCTTCCGCCTGAGACAGCCGGCGTTCCCCGGACTTGATTTTTTCTTTTAATTTCATGAAATATTGCTCATCTTCCTGATGCCGGGCCTTCTCGACCTTTTCCCGTTCAAGGAGCTCAGCAATTTCTCTGGCTAAATTATTCTTTTGGAGGTCAATGTCTTTCAGCCTTTCGCGGGCAACCGTTACTTCCGCTTCTTTTTTTTCCATAAGACCGCAGGTATCGAACAGTTCTTTTTGTAAGCCGGCAAATTCTTCGTCCAATTTGCTTACGGCCAGTTTCTGGCTTTCAATATCCGATTCCAAACTCCTCAACAGTGTCTCGGCCTGGATCAGCCCCATTTTGAGTCCGTCATCCCGGGCATTGCTTTCAGCCAGTTTTGCTTTTTGTTCTTCCACCTGGTTTACCAGTAAATTTACCTCTAAATCTGCCAGTTCATTTTTGTAACCCAGGTATTCCCGTGCCTTTTCAGACTGTTCCTGTAAAGGCCCGATCTGGGTTTCCAGTTCTCTGATGATGTCATTTATCCTAACCATGTTCTGTTCGGTATCATGCAGCTTTTTCACGGCCTGGGCCTTCCGGTTTTTATATTTTATAATGCCGGCCGCTTCTTCGATTACCTGTCTCCTGTCTTCGGATTTCGTGCTTAATATTTCATCAATTTTACCCTGGCCGATGATGGAGTATCCTTCTCTCCCTATCCCGGTATCCATAAAGAGTTCCTGGATATCCCTCAGCCTGCAGGGAGATTTATTTATTAAATATTCACTTTCTCCAGAACGGTACACCCTGCGGGAAACAGTTATTTCAGAGTAATCCAGGGGAAAGATAGATGCGCTGTTATCCAGGGTGATGGAAACTTCCGCCATTCCCACAGGCTTTCTCTTATCGCTGCCGGAAAATATCACGTCTTCCATTTTAGCCCCGCGAAGGCTTTTTACGCTCTGTTCGCCCAAAACCCACCGGACTGCGTCCGCTATATTGCTCTTTCCGCTGCCATTTGGACCAACAATGGCAGAAATGCCGGGATTGAACTCCAGCTCCATCTTGTCTGCCAGGGATTTAAATCCCTGTATTTCCAGCCTCTTCAGATACAATTTGTCCCTCTCCATTCCAGACTTAGATGTTTATGAATTCTACGAAAGACATTACTTTCCTTCTCAGGCCGCTTTTATCCGGCCCGCCAATATTCATAGAAAATATTTTTTATCAGCGGGCAGGACTTTCGGACCAACTACAGAATGTAATGTTCACAACCCAATAGTGGTGAACTCTTTTATATTTTAATAAAATTCTCAAAATCAAAATCAATTAATTCCAAAACAAGGAGGAACAAGAAATGAGTTTGCTGGAAAAAACCATTCAACAAATCGGTGACCTGGACAGAGACTCCATGACCAAGACTCAGGAAAGGCTGAATAACCTGATTAAACCGCCGGGCAGTCTCGGAGTTTTGGAAGAACTGACCTTGCAGCTTAGCGGTATTTATGCCGACCCTATGCCCAAAATAGGTAAAAAAGCAATCATAGTGATGGGCGGGGATCACGGTATTGTGGAAGAGGGAGTCAGCGCTTTTCCTCCGGTTGTGACAACATTGATGATGCCCCAGTTCCCCAAGGGGGTAGCCGGAGTCAGCGTTCTGGCCCGACACGCGGGCGCAACCGTCACTGCCGTGGATATTGGGGTAGCATCGCCGGTAGACCATCCCGGTGTGCTGAACAGAAAAATTAAACCCGGGACGGATAACATGGCCAAGGGGCCTGCTATGTCCAGGGACGAAGCCATTAAATCCCTGGAAGTTGGAATAGAAGTAGCCACGGAAGAAATAAAAAAAGGCGCCGTCGTTCTGGGCACCGGTGATATGGGGATTGGCAATACCACTCCCAGCAGCGCAATCCTGGCGGTGCTGGGCGGGTTCTCCCCCGCGGAAGTAACAGGCCGCGGCACTGGCATAAATGACGAGGTCTTGCAAAATAAAGCCAAAATAATTGCCAAAGTTATTGAAATCAACAGGCCCGATAAAAACGACCCGGTGGATGTCCTGGCCAAGGTCGGAGGCCTCGAAATCGGTGGCATAGCAGGTATAATCCTGGCCGCAGCCGCCCACAGGGTTCCTGCGGTGGTGGACGGCTTTATCTCCAGCGCGGGAGCGTTGATAGCAGCGCGACTGGCGCCCAAGTCAATAAATTTCATGGTCCCTTCGCACTGTTCGGCTGAACAGGCTCACCGGGCCATGCTGGAAACTATCGGCTTAAGACCAATGCTGGATATGAAAATGAGGCTCGGGGAAGGTACAGGCGCCGCCCTGGCCATAACAATTATTGATGCATCTCTGAAAATACTGCATGAGATGGCCACGTTCCAGGACCTGGGATTGGCATAAAATCTACATAAATTTCGTTTTATTGGGAAAAGTAAAGTGTAAAAGGTAAAAGGAGCAAAAATATGACCGAGTTATTGAAAGCTGTCAAATCCTTTGGCCTGACACAGTTTTACTTTTCCCTTTCTGTTGCTGATAAGGCTGATTTAGACAAATATGCAAAACATCTCTCCTGTTATCCGCGGAGAATTTTAAGCTGCTCCCCGGCCTGTGAAGGCTGCTTCATGGTTACCAACGGGGCTCAGTTTCTCTGGGCAGCGGCGGCCAATGCCATTCCCGACAAAAAGCTGGATTTCGCCGAGCGGCTGCTGACTCACGCCCTGACCATAGCAGTTGATACGGAAGACAGGGCCTGGATACATGCCAATCTAGCCCAGGTCTATTACGAAATGCATAAAAACAGACCCGAAGCGGGCAAAAAAAGCATTCACCACTGCCGTGAACTGCTCAAGCTCGGTTATATGAAATCATGGGCCCAAAACATGATAGATGAGCTGATGGTGTTTCAGGTCTAACCGGGCAGTTCCTTCCTGCTGACGGAGTAATCAACACCTTTTCCGTCTACTGCCGTTAGTTTGACTATGCCCCTGGGCAAATAAGAGTCGGTTACAGTAGCATATCCAACTATGCCGTACTTTTGTTTAAAGTACTCCACATTGCTTCCTTTATGCCCTCTCACAAAAGAAACGTCCTGAGCAGGAACGGTAAGCTCAATTTCGCATGCTTTTTCAACCGCGGCCTTTTTCAGCAGGAATTCCACCTGGTCCCTGGCCACTGCCGACTCCACCAGTTCCCGGAATGCGGGATGATATGGTCCCGCTAAAACATCTCCCTCCAGGTTAATCTGCTCACTTGGCTGGAGACCGATTCTGATTACATTTATACCTGCCTTTTCAAACATCAGAAGCAGTTTCTTACATATTGTTACCGCCTGGTCTGTAGTCAGCGGAATGTATTCTCCAGTTTCAAACAAATCCGCCAGTCGAGTTCCTTCCAGTACCAGGCAAGGGTAAATCCTGACCAGGTCGGGCTTAAGACCGATAAGTTCAGAAGCGGTAAAAACATCCTTTTTTTCGGTATCTCCGGGAAGTCCAACCATCATTTGAAATCCCAGGTCCATGCCCCAGGCCCTCACGAATGCTGCCGCCCTCAGTACATCCCTGCTGGTATGGCCCCGGCCGGCTTTAAACAAAACTTCGTCATCCATGGACTGGACACCGATCTCCACGGTATTTACCCCGTAACTGGACAATAGGGCCATGATTTCTTCCGAAACCGAGTCCGGCCTGGTGGAAACCCTGATACCGTCAATTTCACCTTTCACCAATGATCGATAGGCAGGAGTCAAAAGTTCTCTCTGCAACCCCGGGTCAACAGCTGTAAAGCTGCCGCCGTAAAAAGCCACTTCTCGCTTGATTCCCGGCCCGCAAGGCATGGTTTTGAGGTAAACCGCTATGAGCGCCGCTACTTTTTCCCGGCCGGGAATGTTTCTTAAGCCCGTTATCTTTTTCTGGTTGCAAAACACGCACTGGTGCGGGCAGCCCAGGTCGGGAACGAACACCGGGATTATATAGTGAGATTTATTCATTTTTCTTCACCGTCAGTAATTTTGAGCAGACCGGCTTTTATTTTCTCCAGGGCATCCCTGGCTGCGGCCTGTTCCGCCTCTTTTTTGGTCCGGCCGCTCCCGGAACCCCATACTTCTCCCTGGTAATCAACTCCGGCCACAAATGTCTTACAGTGGTCCGGACCGTATTCGTCAATAATTTTATATGACAGGAGGTTTTCGCAGTTTTGCTGCACAAGCTCCTGTAAATGGGTTTTGTAGTCGGTAATTATTCCTCCGTCTTCAGCCATCTTTTCAATAACGGTCCCCAGCTTAGCTCTGACAAATTCGAAGGCTTTTTCCATGCCCTGATCCAGGTAGATGGCGCCGATTATCGATTCCATTGCATCGGCTAAAATGGACGGGCGCTCTCTGCCGCCGCTTCGTTCCTCTCCTTTTCCTATCAGCAAATACTTCCCCAGCTCCAAGCCTCTGGCAACATAAGCCAGAGACGGTTCACAGACCACACCTGCTCTAATCTTGGTTAGGGTCCCTTCAGGAAAATCCGGATATTTCCGGAATAAAAAATCGCTCACTGCCAGTTCCAGAACGGCATCTCCCAGAAACTCAAGGCGCTGGTTATGCTCGAGGCCCAAATGTCTGTTTTCGTGAGCATAAGAAGTATGGGTAAGAGCCTGAATCAGGTATTTGGGATCCTTACATTCAACTCCCAGGCTTGTTTTTATTTTTTTTAACGACTCATCGTTCAGCAGCATAAGATCACCCGGTTCAAAGAAAATGCTCCGTCTAGGCAAATTTCTTTACAACAATGGTGGCGTTGTGTCCCCCGAAGCCAAAGGAATTGGACATGGCCACCCTGACATCCCTGCGGACAGGTTTGTTTGGCACGTAGTTGAGGTCACAATCTGGGTCGGGGTTCTCATAGTTTATGGTGGGGGGAATCACACCTTTTTCCACGGCCAGGGCACAGATAATGGTTTCAATGCCCCCCGCAGCCCCCAAAAGGTGACCGGTCATGGACTTGGTCGAACTTACCGCAACACTGGGGGCACTTTCTCCGAACAACCTCTTAATGGCAAGTGTTTCGCTGATATCCCCTATCGGAGTCGATGTCCCGTGGGCGTTGATATAATCCACGTCCCGCGGGGTTAAACCGGCGTCCTGGATAGCTTTTTCCATGGCTTTGGCCGCCCATGTGCCTTCCGGGTCCGTGGCCGTAATGTGATAAGCGTCACAAGTCACCCCATAGCCTGCCATTTCGGCATAAATATAGGCGTCTCTTGCCATGGCGTGTTCAAGGGACTCCAGGATTAGAATGCCTGCCCCTTCTCCCATCACAAAGCCATCACGGTCCCTGTCGAAGGGGCGGCAGGCTTTTTCCGGCGAGTCGTTTTTGGTAGACATCGCTTTCATGGCACAGAATCCCGCCATGGACAACGGAATTATCGGGGCTTCGGTACCTCCGGTTACCGCCACTTCAGCTTCACCGGTTTGGATAAGCCTGAATGCTTCCCCAATCGAATTCGAACTTGACGCACAAGCGGTGACGGTGGTCAAATTGGGTCCTTTAAAGCCGTAATTAATAGCAATTTGAGCTCCGGCTATGTTGGCTATCATCATCGGAACAAAAAAAGGACTGATCCTGTTGGGGCCCTTGGCAATCAGGGTTCTGGCCTGTTCTTCAACGGTCTCTATTCCACCCACACCGGATCCGATGATAACTCCGACTTTTTCCCGGTCTACCTTCTCAGGGTCTAGAGCTGCATCTTCCAGGGCCAGTCTGGTTGCCGCACAGGCAAAATGTGTACACCTGTCCATTCTGCGGGCATCTTTTTTGTCAATGTAGTTTAAAGGGTCAAAATCTCTCACTTCACCGGCTATACGGGTTGGAAGTTCGCTGGCATCGAACCTGGATATCGACACTATACCGCTCTTGCCGTTTATTAAGGAATCCCAAAAAACCTCTTTCCCTGTACCGACCGGTGTTACCATGCCCATTCCAGTTATTACGACTCTTCTCCTCAAAATTACACCCCACTTTAAGCCTTTTCCATCTCGCGAACAAGATTATTAATAATATCTTTCACCGGAAGGATATCCTTTATCTCTCCTACCCTTTCCCCCGAAAAAACCAGGCCGTTTACTGTATCGCCCTGCTGTGACCTGATCAGGGCACGTAAAATGCAGAACCTTCTTGAACACTTTTTTAAACAATTGTCACACTGGTTAGGTTTCAGGTTTTCACCACTGAACAATCTCTTGACAAAAGTATTCAAAATGCTTCTGCCCGGAAGGCCGACAGGGCTCTCTATAATTACGACATCCTCGGGTTTTGCTTCAAGATACATTTTCTTAAACTCTTCCGAGGCATTGCTTTCCTTGCTGGCCACAAATCGCGTGCCCATCTGTACTCCGTCTGCTCCCAGGGCGAATGCTTCATTGATATCGGCGCCGTTGATTATGCCGCCGGCTGCGATTACCGGAATCTTAACGGCCTGCTTGACCCGGGGAACTATGTCCTTAACTGATTCACAGGTACCCAGGTGTCCCCCGGCTTCTTTCCCTTCCACAACAACGGCCGCGGCCCCCAGTTTCTCGGAAAGTTGGGCCAGCTTAGCAGTTGAGACAATAGGGACAATCGGTACTCCCGCTATCCGGCCCCATGAAAAAATATCCCTGGAAAAACCTGCCCCCGTAACTATCAGGTCAATGCCCTCTTCTATTGCAGCTTTGATCAGGTTAGCAAACTGGGTAGCTGCAAACATTATATTTATCCCTATAATGCCCTTTGTCAAATCACGGGCCCTGGCTATTTCGCTTTTTAATTCGTCAATACTCATCCCGGTAGCGGCGATTAAGCCGATTCCCCCCTCTTCTGCCACGGCCGCAGCAAGGGGAGCAGTGGAAATTCTGACTGCCATACCCCCCTGGACAATAGGCAACTTAGGGACCAGATTACCAATTTTTAACTCCGGAAATTTCACTTGTTTTCCTCCAATCTTCAAAAACAAAGAGGGCAAATTCAGAAAAAGTCCCGCAGGCGCCCACGGGACTTTTCAGTTAAACCAGGTTTATTGATTTTCCTTTTCTTCAATGTATTTTACGGCATCACCAACTGTCCTGATTTTTTCAGCGTCCTCGTCAGGAATTTCCATATCGAACTCCTCCTCCAGGGCCATGACCAGTTCGACTATGTCTAAAGAGTCAGCGCCCAAGTCATCAACAAACGTGGATTCCAGAGTCACCTCTTCGTCCTCCACACTTAACTGTTCTACTATGATTGCCTTAACTTTTTCGAATACAGATGACATTCTGCCACCTCCTTCCACGAATATATTCAATTATTAATTTTAATTACTGCATTACCATCCCGCCGTCTACCGCGAGAGTCTGACCAGTAACATAACCGGCAGCATCAGATGCAAAAAACACCACGGCTTTGGCTACATCTTCGGGCATCCCCAGCCTTCCGAGAGGTATCTGCTCCATCAGCCTGTTCTTTACGTCTGCAGGCAACACATCTGTCATGTTTGTGACTATAAATCCGGGAGCAATGGCATTAACAGTAATATTCCGGGAAGCCAGTTCCCTGGCTGCGGATTTGGTCAGGCCAAGCAAACCGGCTTTCGAGGCTCCGTAGTTGGACTGGCCGGCATTTCCTATCAGGCCTATAACGGATGATATGTTCACAATCCTGCCATACCTCTGTTTCATCATAATCCTGGCCACAGCCTTGGTACACAGAAACGCACCCTTCAGATTAACATCAATGACGTCATCCCAGTCCTCCTCTTTCATCCGCATTAACAGTGTATCTCGGGTTATACCCGCGTTATTCACCAGGATATCAATTCTGCCAAATTCTTCTGTCGCCTTTTTTACAAAATCCTCAACGTCTCCGGCATTCGCTATGTTACCTTTCAGGGTAAGAGCCCGCCGGCCAAGTTTTTTGATTTCGTCAGCCACCGCGGCCAGCCCGTCCGTATTGACGTCAACCAGGGCCACGTGGGCTCCGTTTTCGGCCAGGGCCAGGGCTATGGCCCTGCCTATTCCCCTTGAGGCGCCTGTAACAAGGGCAATTTTATCCCTTAGAACCATTCTATAGAACCTCCTTTAAATTATCAAGGGTATTTTCAAATGAAGATATATCTTCGACATTAAAAAATCCTGCATCCCTGACAATTTTTTTCCCCAGGCCGGAAAGAACCCTGCCCGGTCCTAATTCAACAAAAACCTCTATGCCCATGGTCTTAAGACTGTTAATGCTCTCCTCCCACCGCACCGGACTGCTGACCTGTTTCACCAGCAGAGCCTTAATATCCGCGGCGGAACTGACAGGTCCAGCCGTGACGTTGGAGACAAGCGGGCAGGCAGGATCGTTTATAGTGGTTTTCGCCAGTTCCGAGGCTAGTTTTTCTCCCACACCGGCCATCAGACTGGAATGAAACGGGCCGCTTACCTGAAGCGGAACCACCCTCTTAGCTCCGAAAGTCCGGCACAGCTCCATGGCCTCCTGAAGAGCCTCTTTCTCCCCGGCGATCACAATCTGGCCGGGACAGTTATAGTTGGCAACCTCTACAATTCCATGCCCGGCGGCTTCCCGGCATGCTTTCACCACCAGACCCCCGTCCAGGCCCAGGACTGCTGCCATACCTCCCCCGGGAGCACACTCCTGCATGAATTTTCCCCGTTTATGTACAAGTTGTACCGCCTCAGTAAAATCTAAGGCTTCTGCAGCCACCAGAGCCGAGTACTCGCCGAGGCTGTGGCCCGCCACCATGGCAGGAGTTATCCCGCGTTTTTTGACCAGAATCCAGCAGGCCACACTTACTGTGAGAATAGCCGGTTGAGTAACGGAAGTAATTTTGAGTTCTTCCTCCGGACCTTCAAAGCACAGCTTTTTAATATCAAAACCCAGGGCTTCATTAGCCTGTTCAAAAACATCGCGGGCTTCCGCAAAGTTTTCGTACAGTTCCCTGCCCATGCCGACATATTGCGAACCCTGCCCCGGGAAAATAAATGCCAGCTTCAAATCTATTTCACCCCCAGGGCCCGCAAGGTCTCTTCAGCCCCGGTTAAAATATCATTCATAATTTCTTTTGCCGGCTTAATCTCCTTAACCATTCCGGCAATCTGGCCGCAGGCTACCGTACCGTATTCCGTATCCCCGTCGATCATAGCCGCTCTTAACCGGCCGATGCCGAGCTTTTCAAGCTCTTCAACCGGTGCGCATTTCTTTTCCAGTTCTTCATATTCCTTGGTGAGTTTGTTTTTCAACGCCCTGACCGGATGCCCGGTGGAACGGCCCGACACAGCGGTATCCCTGTCCTTGGCCTTTAAGATCATTTGTTTGACATTATCGTGGATTTCACATTCCGCTGCACACATAAACCTGGTGCCGATTTGGACTCCAAGAGCCCCCAAGGCCAGCGCTGCCACCAGACCCCTGCCGTCTCCTATGCCTCCGGCTGCGATAACCGGGATTTTCACCGCGTCAACTACCTGCGGCACCAGGGCCATAGTAGTTAATTCGCCTATATGTCCACCCGACTCCATTCCTTCGGCCACAACGGCATCCACGCCGGCCTTTTCCAGCCGCTGGGCCAGGGCAACCGAAGGAATAACCGGAATTACTTTTGTTCCGACTTCTTTCAAGCGGGGAATATATTTCGCCGGGTTCCCCGCTCCGGTTGTTATTACCGGAACCTTTTCTTCCAATATCACCTCCATTACCTGCTCCACATGAGGTGACATCATCATTACATTTACTCCGAAAGGTTTGGCGGTTACTTTTCTTATTTCAGAAATCTGTTCTCTAACCCAGTGAGCATCCTGATGGCCGGAGCCAATTATGCCCAAGCCTCCTGCCTCTGAAACCGCTGCCGCAAGTTTGGCTGTGGAAACCCATGCCATTCCTCCCTGCAGAATCGGATATTCAATGCCCAGCAAGTCACATAAGGGTGTCCTCACCATATGACTCCTCCTCCTGATTTTTATACTGCCCACTTAATCACACTCGCGCCCCAGGTCAAACCGGCACCAAATCCTACCAGTACTATCTTATCACCTTTTTTAATTTTACCTTCGACAACAGCCTCATGTAAAGCAACAGGTATCGATGCCGCGGAGGTATTACCGTATTTCTGGACATTGACAAATACCTTCTCCATAGGTAATTCCAGCCTCCTGGCCGCTGCCTCAATAATTCTTATGTTTGCCTGGTGGGGAATCAAGTAGTCTACATCTTTTCTGTCCAATCCGGCAATTTCCAGGGCTTTTAGGGCACATTCACCCATAATTTTCACGGCAAACTTAAACACTTCACGACCTGCCATATAGAGGTACCGGTCCGGACTGTGACAGTTTTCCTCAGTGATAGGCGTTCTGGCCCCGCCGACAGCCAGTTTCAGCAAATCCCCGCCGGAACCGTCCGCCCCCAACTCAACAGACAGAATGCCGAATCCTTCCTCAACCGGTTTCAATACCGCGGCCCCCGCGGCATCACCGAAAAGAACACACGTGTTTCTGTCATGCCAGTTGGTTATACGGGAAAGGGATTCCGCCCCGATTACCAGTACCGTCCTGTAATTTCCTGTCTTGATGAACTGGCTGCCGATTTCCAGTCCGTAAACAAAGCCGGAGCAGCCGGCCGAAATGTCAAAGGCGGCGGCATGAAGCGCTTTCAGCTGGGCCTGCACAAGGCAAGCCGTGGCCGGAAACATCATGTCAGGAGTGACAGTGGCAACCAAAATCAGGTCAATTTCCCGCGGTGAAACTCCGGCATTTTTCAGAGCCATCCTGGCCGCGGCACAGGCCATGTCGGAAGTTGCCATGTTGTCACCGATAATCCTGCGTTCCTGGATTCCCGTCCTTGTTGTTATCCACTCGTCCGACGTATCAACCATTTTTTCCAAATCGGCATTTGTCAGCACTTTTTCCGGCAGGTACACGCCTGTGCCGATAATTCCTACGGGCACGGTCTTAACCACTGGCAATGGTATCATCCCCAATCGCATTTTTCCCAATGCTTTCTTTAATGCTTTTCACCACGTTTATTTCTACGCATTCCTTAGCTACCCGAATTGCATTTTTAATGGCCTTAGCCTGGGAGCTGCCATGGCAAATAATGCATACACCGTTGATCCCCAGGAGGGGAGCCCCCCCGTATTCGGAATAGTCGATCTTCTTTTTTAATCCTGTGGCCTGCGAAAAAATAATAGCTGCCCCTATTTTAACAAAGATGTTTTTTTTCAGTTCTTCTTTGATCATGGCCATCAAATCTCTGGCCAGACCCTCGCCGAATTTGAGAACCACGTTTCCCACGAAACCGTCGCACACCACCACGTCAGCAACACCGGCGGTGATGTCCCGTCCTTCAATATTTCCAATAAAATTGAGCTCGCTCTCTTTAATTAACCGGTAAGCCTCCAGATAAATGGGGTTTCCCTTGGTTTCTTCTTCCCCGATATTTAACAATCCCACTTTAGGTTTGTTAACTCCCAGTATTTTATTGGAATAGATGCCTCCCATGACGGCAAACTGCATCAGGTTTTGCGGGGTACATTCGGCATTCGCGCCCACATCGAGGATCAGCGTCTTTCCTTTCACAGTCGGAATTACGCTGGCAATAGCCGGCCTGTGAATACCTTTAATCCGGCCGAACCCGAGCAAGGCAGACCCCATAGCCGCCCCGGTATTCCCGGCAGACACAAGGGCATCGCCAGCTCCTTCCTTGACCAGCCTGGCGCCGACTACAATGGAAGAATTCTTCTTTTTCCTTAAAGCAACAGCCGGCGGTTCACCCATTTCAATAACCTCCGGGGCATGAATGACAGAAACAGGCAGATTGCCAACCCCGTTCTGGGCCAGCTCTTCATTGATCTTAGTTTCATCGCCGACAAGGACAACCTCTATACCAAACTCCCTGGCTGCGTCAACCGCCCCTTTTACGGTTTCAACAGGAGCATAGTCTCCTCCCATAGCGTCAACTACAATTTTCACCTTGTAACCTCCTTATGGTCCACGGCAAAAACTATGAAATCACCCAGGAAAACCACTTCATTTTCAGACCTTGACGTTACTGAAATATTATATTTATTTCCTTTTTTACTATTTATAACCGCTTTTGCCACAATTTTTTCCCCTTGCCTGACCGGTCTCTGAAATGATACTTTGGCAATCCCGGTCAAAGCCACTTCGGCGTCTACCAGGGCCACGGCCAGGGAATTGGCCTGCGCAAACAAAATATGGCCCCTGGCTATCCGGTGTTTCTGAAAAACCATGTCTTCCGTTATTTCCAATAACGACAGGCCCGATTTTTCCAGCTCCAGATCCAGCAGGTCACCGATAATTTCCTGGCCCTGCAGTGACTTTACCTGGGCATAGGATTCTTCCGCATATTTCTTGATCCTTTCCCGTAATTCCGGTATTCCCAGTTCCAGCCTGTCCAGCCTGATAGTCTGCACACTTACCTTAAACGCTTTGGCCAGTTCCTCATCGGTTAAAAACGGGTTTTCTTTTATCTGTTCCCTTAATTTCCTGAGCCTCAAAGGTTTGGGGAAAAACCTGTTGACCATTAAGACTCACCACCGCCTTTTAGTACCTGGTACTAAAAATAGTATATAATACCAAGTTATAATTTGCAACCCCAAAGAAAATCGAAAAAGGAGAAATAATGCATGCTTTTCTCAAAGTGGGTAGTGGGTAGCGGGTAGTGTCGAAGAATAAAAAAAAGCTGGTTCCGTTTAATGAACCATGCTTATGTCAAGCTTTGTTTCTTAATTATACCCAGGTCACTGTCAACTTACTTTTCTGCCGCAATAACTTCTTTATCCTTGTAGTAACCGCATTCAGGACAAACCCGGTGCGGCATCTTGGGCTCATGACACTGCGGGCAGGATATATATCCCGGAGCTTCTATTTTCTGCTGAGCTCTGCGCATGTTTTTCCTGGTTTTGGATTGCCGTCTCTTCGGTACACCCACTTAAGACACCTCCTTCAATAACTTCCAATTTTGAAAAATGTTTAAGACTCAAAATACTTTTGCAATACGGCCAACCGGGGGTCAATGTCTTCCGTTTTGCAATCACATTCCTCTTTGTTCAAATTGGCGCCGCACACGGCACACAAGCCGCGACAGTTCTCACCGCAAACTGATTTCATGGGAATACCTAAAACTATATTTTCTATAATGATATCTTCCAGTTTTATCCTGTTTCCGTCGTAGACATGGATTTCTTCGGTATCCTGGCCGCTTTCCGCCAACTCGGCAAGGTCAGATGCATGACAGAATTCCTCTGTAAAACCGGCGTCCAGATGAAAGGGATATGTTTCCAGACACCTGCTGCAGACAAGTTCCGTATCACCTTTTATTCTTCCGTTGAAAACCAGTGTTTTCCCGGTATTGAGGATATCCAGGTTAACCACCAGGGGCTTGGCAAACCTGATCTCATCGTTTCCCACTACAACCGGCTTTATTTCTTCGGTAAGGTCATAATGAAATCTGTGCCCCGGGCTGTTCCTAATTTCGCTGACATCAACGAACATCAAGACTCACCTTCTTAATATCACAACAAGTATTATACTCATTTTGGTTTTGCTTTGTCAAGGAAAACGTACCCTAACGCCAACACCTGTTAAAATTTTTTTCAGAACAGGGTTTTCTTATGTGTGGGTGGAAATAATGTGAGTGAAAAAAATTCACCTTACTGCAAGCCGGAGGATAGTATGAATGTTGTCGGATTAATAACCGAACACAACCCTTTTCATAACGGCCATCTTTATCACCTGAAAAAAGCCCGCGCATTATGTCAAGCCGATTTTGTTGTTTCGGTCATGAGCGGCCATTTCCTGCAGCGGGGGGAACCGGCCCTGTTCAATAAATGGGCCCGGGCCAAAATGGCCGTCCTGGGAGGAGCAGATCTGGTGGTAGAACTGCCCACGGCGTTTTCAACGCGGAGCGCCAGCGCCTTCGCTCTCGGTTCTGTTTCCCTTTTAAATTCTATGGGTGTGGTAACTCACATCTGCTTCGGCAGCGAGTCAGGAGACATAGACGAGCTTTGGCCGGCTGCCCGCCTGGTATTTGAAGAACCCCCGGAGTTTAAGACAATGCTTCATAAATTTCTCGCCCAGGGTTACCCTTACCCGGCCGCCAGAGGCCGGGCAATTGAACAGTTCCTTGTCTCAGATAAAAGGTCCTCCGCAGGTTTCTTCTCCACCCCCAACAATATATTGGGAATAGAATATTTGCAGGCTCTGCTAACGCTGGAAAGCAAAATCAAACCGTTAACCATCAGGAGATTCTCGGCGGGTTTCCATGACCCTGACATAGATGAATTCAGCGCCATTGCCAGCGCCACAAGCATTCGGGAGGAATTGTTATCTCAGGGAACAGTTACAGACAAGATCAAGGCGGTGGTGCCGCCGTCTTCTTTGGCAGTCATGGAACACGAAATTTCCGCGGGATGCGGCCCGGTTTTTTTGAAAGACTATGCCAAACTATTGTTCTACCTGCTTCGCACCACCCCGGCAGACCTGATAAGCAAACTGAACGACGTAACTGAGGGCCTGGAAAACCGCATCATCCAGGTTTCCAGGTCTGTGAATTCAGTTGAGGAACTGCTGGCAAAAGTTAAAACCAAGCGCTACACATGGACCCGGTTGCAAAGAATCCTGGCCTATATACTGCTGGGTTACACCAGGTCAATGGCCCAGTCCTTCGATGCCACCGGCCCTCGCTATATCAGGGTTTTGGGATTATCCGGGGCGGGGCGCACTCTTTTAAAGGCGGTAAAAAAGAAGGCCTCTCTTCCCGTAATAATCAGGACCGCACCGTATCTGTCCAAAAACGATGACGTTTCTTCCATGCTCCGGCTGGATGTCAAAGCAACAGATATTTATACCCTTCTTTATCCGGGGCCGGCAGTTGCCCCGCCGGGACTGGACTGCAAAATTATGCCATTTGTCGGCGGCTAGTTCTATTATTAAGGCTCCCTTTATATATTGTACTGCTCAGACTTGTACAGGGGGAGCCTTCCATGATTTCTGCCGCTAAAAATCTGTCTACACCGGGTCGCCTGATAATTCCCGCCATAACAGTGTTCATTGCCTGCATGGTGATCTTCCCCGCCGCGGTTTTGGAAGCTTCCAAAGCGGGGGTCTACGCTTGGTGGAACATCGTTTTTCCGGCCCTGCTCCCCTTTTTCATCAGTTCCGAACTGCTCCTGGGTTACGGAGTCGTCCATTTTATGGGGGTGCTTCTGGAGCCGGTAATGAGACCCCTGTTTAATCTCCCCGGAGCGGGTTCTTTCGTCATTGCGGTCGGTTACACCTCGGGATTTCCCGTAAGCGCTTCCCTGGCCGCCCGCCTGCGCAAAGACCGGCTTTGCACCCGGTTTGAAGCGGAGAGACTGATGTGCTTCACCAACAACGCCAGCCCTCTTTTCATGCTGGTTGCCGTCGGCGTGGGCATGTATAATAATCCCCGCCTGGGGGCTCTGATTGCCGGTTGCCATTACCTGGGTAATCTCCTGCTGGGGTTGCTCCTCCGCTTTTACAAAACAAATGATCCCGAATACATTCACAAGACATGCATCCGGGAAAACCTGTTTCGGAGGGCCGTGGCCGAAATGCAAAAGGCTTACAGGTCGAACCCCCGCCCGTTTGGGAAGATGCTGGGCGACGCTGTTTCCTCTTCCATCAACAAGCTGCTGGTGATCGGCGGTTTTATCGTAGTTTTTTCCGTAATTATCAAGGTATCGGCACTTACCGGCCTCATGGCATTGATCACC
Organism: Thermincola sp.; assembly: GCA_022735835.1. Taxonomy (GTDB): domain Bacteria; phylum Bacillota; class Thermincolia; order Thermincolales; family UBA2595; genus UBA2595. The sequence continues at coordinate 36,924 of DYZU01000133.1, forward strand.
AGGGCAATCGGACTGGCGGCAGTTCCCCTGGGCTTTATGAACGAAACCGTCAGGTCCCTCAGTTGGGGACTTTTTGAAATTACCCTGGGAACTAAAGCAGCGGCTGAAGCGGCCGTCCCCCTTATCCAGAAAGCAATCTCTACCAGCATGATTCTCGGCTGGAGCGGAATCTCGGTGCTGGCGCAGGTGTCGGCAATGATCAGTGATACTGACCTGAAAATGGGTTTGTTCATTATATGCCGTTTTTTGCATTCCATTTTGGCAGGTATCCTGTGCTTCCTTTTCCTGCGGACCGACGCAATCCTGACCTGGCTTGCCAGTCCGGTGACAGCAGGCGCTCTGCCACCGGCCCACTCGTTTTCGTGGCTGGCAAGCCTCCTGTATTTCAGCCGGCTCTGCCTTTTTGCCGTACTGGCCTGGGCGCTGTTCGCCTTGACCGGTTACTTTATTCGTTCCTTTTCCTTCATTCGTTTCCGAATATAAAGGAAATAGGGCTGTCCCAAAAGTCAAAGATAAGTTTTTGTGTACCAAAAGCATAAAATTGATTTTGGGGACAGCCTCTTAATTTCTTTGTTTATTTGGTGGCCGGTTTATTTGGTAGCTGCAGCTTCCTGTTCACTTTTAGGAGGTGTGCGAAGCTCTGTCCTGGCGTTCTTAATCTGAGTTAGAATCTTTTCTATATTTGCTTCCGTGCTTTGCAGCAAATCATCGACAAATTGATAGGCGCCGATCTTGATTTCCCTTGACATCGTTTTAGCCTGTTCCATTACTTCCGTAGCCTGTTGGCGGGCCTGTTTGACCAGTTCGTTCTCCCCGGTCATCCTGTCCAGCTCTTCTTTGGCCTCAGTGATGATTCTGTTGGCCTCGAGCCTTGCCTCCTCAAGGATTCTTTCACTCTCAAGCATGACCGCTTTGGCCTTTCTCATTTCATCCGGCAAAGCAGTCCGGATGTGGTCAATCATATCAAGGATCAGCTCGTCATCAATCAGTATCTTGCCTACCAAAGGAACCTTGGTGCTCTCTTCAACCAATTCTTCTAACTCGTTTAAGACATCCGGGATATCCATTTGCATTCCTCCTAA
>DYZU01000134.1 GCA_022735835.1 Thermincola sp.
ACGCCGCTCTCCGGAACACACCTGCCCGTCCTTCGGTATTTTTTGACGAGTTTTAAGAAAGGCCGCAAATTTATGGGACAGCCCCTTTTTTCCATTTAGAATTGATTTATATACTGGTAAAGCCCAAATACTTCTTCCAGTGTCACGGAGGATTGCCAGTAACCTGCCGCTTTGGCGAACAGAATGGCTGCCAGAAAGGTTGCCAGCATGGCGGCAGGCAGAAGGTATTTTTTGCTCCTGAATGCTCCGAAAAAACCGTACTCCAGCGCTCCCGGGACAGGACAGGCTTCTATACAATTTAAACAGCCGCTGCATTCGGGGCTGAGGATATTTTTTGCAGCACTCACTTTCAGGTGACCGGGACATGCCTTGTCACAGGCGCCGCAATTGATACAGGCGTTTTCACGACGGATGATTTTGGCAGGACTCAGCCACCCCAGAAGCCCCAGCAAAGCGCCGTAAGGGCACAGGTAGCGGCACCAGAACTGGTCAACCAGAATTGACATAATTATCAGGAAGCCAAACACTGCAATGCCTGTTGCCGAGATGTTCAGGAAAAACATCAGCATCTTTAAGTCCACCAGTTTGTTATAAGGCAAGTTTAGGAAACTCGCCGCAGCCTCCGGAGACATCATGAAGAAGACGCTACCCACAAAAAATGCCAGGAAAATGTATTTCAGGCTTCGCAAAAGGATGTCCGGCCAGCCGGCTATCTTTATTTTGCGGGGGAAAATTATATTTCCTGTCCGGCTGAGAATTTCCTGAAGATATCCAAAGGGGCAGATCCAACTGCAAAAGGATTTTCTGAATAAGAAAGAAACCAGCAAAATTGCCAGAAAAACCGTCAGCCCTGCCGGGTGAACGTAATCAAAGATACCGGTTCCCAGCCACGAACGCAGCCCGACCAGGGCGCTTAAGGGGATAAACGCTTCCACGGCCGGGGGCCGGACCGGACTTCCCGATAGACCCGCGGTTTCCAGGTAGACATAGAAATTATAAAACTGCCAGCCGATATAAAGGCTTAAAAGTACAAAGAACAGCTGGACAAGATTTCTTGGGACATAAAAGAGAATTTTGCACCTTTTCACAGCTTCTCATCCTCCTTGTTCGTTAAGTAAATCATAATCAATTCTATAATTAATGTTAACACGGTTCAACACTCAAAATATGTTAAACGGCAGCGCGCCGGATGTGATATTGGTCACATTTTCGCACGGTGAGGGATATCAAGCATAAATTTTAACCTGTAACCGCATAATATCAACGAGGTGAAAGTTTTGCCGGGTATACGCAGGAAGGTTATTGTGGTTACCGATGGGGACCGGGTGGCCGGGAGAACGGTGGAAATTGCAGCCGGAAATATAGGGGCCAGGTTCATTTCTTTGACTACCGGAAACCCAACGCCACTTACCGGTCCTGAAGTAGTCAAGCTGATCAAAATGGCGCCCTATGACCCGGTTGTGGTAATGGTCGACGACAGGGGTAAAAGAGGCTGCGGCAAGGGGGAAAAGATTCTCCGGTATTTGGCCGGCCATCCCGAAATTCAACTGCTGGGAGCGGTTGCAGTGGCCTCCAACACGGAGGGTACGGAAGGAGTAAGAGTAGACGAGTCTGTTACCCGTGACTGTACCGTTGTCCGGGGTCCGGTTGACAAACTGGGATTTCCGGAAAAAGAGGGGCGCCGGTTCCTGGAAGGGGACACGGTTGATATTCTAAATAAATTAAATATTCCTGTAATCGTCGGGACAGGGGATACGGGAAAAATGGACTTTGCCGACGATTATTGCAGGGGGGCCCCGGTCACAACCAGGGCTCTGTTAGAAATTATCAACAGGAGTGGCGGTAATGGCGGAAACAATGAACTCCATTCATGATGTCAGCAAAAAATACGAAGAAAACATGGAAATCCTGAAAAAACAGCTTGGGATAGGCAAGAGCTATGACATGGCCCTGCGGGAGTTTGAAATCGGGGGAAAAAAAGCTGCGTTAATTTTTGTTGATGGGTTGATTAACGATATACCGATTGTGGAAATAATGCAAAACTTTGCTAATCTCAGCCGGGAAGAAATAGTCCCGCAAACGCTCCACAAACTGGTTTCCAGGTATGTCACTTATGTCAAAGCACTGCCTACCGATAAACTGGAGGATGTCATATCCAAGGTGCTGGCGGGTTTTCTTGCCCTGGTGGTAGACGGTATGCCTGAAATTATTCTTATTGAAGCCAGGAAGTATCCCGCCAGGGGGCCCGAGGAACCCGATATTGAACGCGTAGTGCGTGGTTCCAGGGACGGTTTTACGGAAACCATTTTGTTCAATACAGCATTGATCAGGCGACGGCTGAGAGACCCGAGGTTGAGGATAGAACTACTGACGGCCGGGGCCAGGTCAAAAACCGATATATGTGTGGCCTATATTGAGGATGTGGCCAATCCGGACCTGGTAAATACAATCAAAACCAGAATAAAAGATATTAAGATTGACGGCCTGCCCATGGCGGAAAAATCGGTAGAAGAGTTTATTACCACGGGGAACTGGAACCCTCTTCCCCAGGTCAGATATACAGAACGGCCCGATGTGGCGGCTATTCATCTTCTCGAAGGTCATGTCCTGATAATTGTCGATACTTCGCCCAGCATAATGATTGCTCCGGCCACGTACTTCCACCACCTGCAGCACGCGGAGGAATACCGGCAAAATTCTACTGTCGGGGCTTATTTGCGCTGGATAAGGTTTATCGGTGTTTTTGTGTCGATATTTATAGTCCCGCTCTGGTTTTTGGTTGCCAAACAGTCCCAGTTACTGCCGGCTTCCTTAAAATTTATCGGGCCTTCCAAAATAGCCAAGGTTCCGCTGATATGGCAGTTTATAACTGCCGAAATAGGCCTTGATCTGCTGCGGATGTCGGCAATTCATACCCCGTCCCCCCTGGCCACGGCTTTAGGCTTGATAGCCGCTTTTATGCTGGGGGAAGTAGCTATCGGAGTCGGGTTGTTTAACCCCGAAGTTATCCTGTACATGGCGATATCGGCGGTAGGAACATTTTCGACTCCCAGTTACGAGCTGGGCATGGTCAACAGGTTGTTCCGGTTCGGGCTTTTGATTTTAACCGGTATTCTGGGACTGTCCGGGTTTCTGTTGGGAGTAGCAGGGATTATTTTACTGCTGGTATTCACCAGGCCATTCGGCATCCCATACCTGTGGCCGCTTATTCCTTTTAATGCCAAAGCGATGAAGGCGATCCTGCTCAGGTCTCCCGTTCCGGTGCACAACACCAGGCCCAGCATTTTAAAACCGCAGGACAGGAGCCGCCAGCCAAGCTACAGCACGGCCAGAAAACCGCTGGCCAGGAAAAACAGTGCAAGCGGTTCGGGGAATGAGGGAGGCGGCCCCGCTCAAGAAAAACCGGGCAACCGGAGTAAAAATGCCAGAAGAGGGCGGTGAGAACTGCCCTCTTTTCCTCAGAAAACGTGCATAAACTCGTCAGCCTCAGTCAATAATAACAACTGGGATTTTTTACTAACAAATTAAGCGTAAAGGAGGTAGAAACGCGGAATGCCGCTTAGAATAGGAATTCCGAGAGCATTGCTCTATTACTATTATTACCCTATGTGGAAAGGGTTTTTTAAAGCATTGGGAGCAGAAGTGGTGGTGTCTTCCAGGACCACTAAGGATATCTTGGACAAAGGAGTAAAACAGGCGGTTGACGAAGCCTGCCTGCCGGTCAAGCTGTTTTTTGGGCATGTTCTTGATTTAAAAGACAAAGTAGATTACTTGTTTGTTCCCCGGATGGTCAGTGTGGAACACAAGGCTTACATCTGCCCAAAGTTTTTGGGCTTACCCGATATGGTCCGGCACAATATTGCGGACCTGCCGCCGGTTATCGACGTGACGGTGAACATGTCGCGAAACGAGAAAAACCTGTACAGGGCTTTTGCCGAAGCGGGAAAAGTCTTAACGGCAAACCCGCTTGCCCTAAGGAAAGCGTATAAGGCGGGGCTCAAAGAACAGGAGAGGTTTGAGCGGTTTAACCAGCTGGGTTTTCTGCCTCATGAATCTATCGAACAGATGGAAGAAGGGTTGGCAGCGCGGAACTTTTCTCCCGGACAGCCCCAAAATATGACCATAGCTCTAATCGGTCACGGTTATAATATTTTTGACACGTACATCAGTATGAATTTGATTGGCAAACTGAGGGACATGGGGATACGGGTGGTTACCGCGGACAATCTTACCGGGGACATTATTGAGGAAAGGTCGAACGAACTGCCGAAAAGGCTCTTTTGGACCCTGGGTAAACGGATGATTGGTTCGGCTTTTCACTATATGAGGTTAGACAGTATAGATGGAATCATTCATGTAGCCTCCTTCGGATGCGGCCCTGATTCTTTCACCGGGGAAATCATCGAAAGGCATCTGCGCAGGAGAGGGAATCTTCCTTTGCTGAACCTCACAATTGATGAACATAGCGGGGAGGCCGGGATTGTGACCAGGTTGGAGGCTTTTGTCGATATGATTCAGTGGAGGAGGGCTGCTCAATGAAGGTTACATTTCCCCATATGGGATCCATGTACATTTGTCTCAAGGCGCTTCTGCAGTATTTAGATATCGATGTAGTGGTTCCGCCCATGCCCAGCAAGCGGACACTAACTTTGGGGACTCAGCATTCTCCCGAGTTTGCCTGCCTGCCGTTAAAAATAAATATGGGCAATTTTATCGAGGCATACGAACAGGGGGCAGACACCATCATCATGGCCGGAGGTGTAGGTCCCTGCAGGTTTGGTTATTATGCCCAGGTACAGCGGGAAATCCTCCATGACCTGGGCTATAACATGCAGATGATTATCCTGGAACCGCCCCAGAAACATATCTCCGAACTTATTGTCAAAATAAGACAAATAACCGGGGAACGGTCCTGGCTGGACATCATCAGGGCCATCAGGTTTGCCTGGTACAAAGCCAGGGCTGTTGATGAAGTAGAACGAATAATCCATAGGGTAAGGCCAAGAGAACTTGAACCCGGCAGGGCAGATGAGGTCTTTAAAAAAGCCCTTGGCTGGATTGACGGGGCAGAGAACAAGAAACAGCTGGATGATGCCGTTAAAAAGGCCAAGTGCTCTCTGGTCAGGATTCCCGTGGATAATTCCCGTAACCCGGTCAGGATAGGCATTGTCGGCGAAATCTATGTCATGCTGGAGCCGTTTGCAAACCTGGAAATTGAAAGACATCTGGGGAGGCTGGGGGTAGAAGTGGAAAGATCGATTTACCTTAGCGAATGGATCAATGATCACCTTTTTATGGGGCTTTTGAGAATTAAGGGCAGCAAGGCGGCCAGGGAGTATGCCCCACCCTATGTCAATCATTTCGTCGGCGGCCACGGGCAGGAAACCATAGGCAGTACCGTGCTGTTCGCCAGGGAACGGTACGACGGCGTCATTCAGGTCCAGCCGTTTACCTGTATGCCCGAAATAGTTGCCGAGAGTATTCTGCCGACGGTCAGCCGGGACTACGGCATTCCGACTTTTTGCCTGATAGTCGACGAACACTCCGGGGACGCCGGGGTGCTTACCAGGCTGGAGGCTTTTGTTGACCTCCTGCAGAGGAAAAAGGAAACTGTCGCCGAAGGCGCCGAAAAGAAAGGAGTTCTGCAATGCGCGGATATTTAGGAGTAGATGTGGGGTCAGTTAGTACAAATATAGTACTCATGGATGAGAACGAAAACGTTATGGAAACCCTGTATATCAGGACCCAGGGCCAGCCCATCACGGCAGTGCAACGGGGTTTGGAATATATAAGGGACAGGGTTCCGGCCGGCATGGAGATAGGAGGAATCGGGACCACGGGAAGCGGCCGGCACCTTTCCGGTATCATTGTAGGGGCCGACTCGGTAAAAAATGAAATTACGGCCCATGCCGTTGCCGCCTCCAAGCTGGTGCCCGGAGTTCAGACGGTTCTTGAAATAGGAGGTCAGGATTCAAAAATAATTATTTTGAGAAACGGTGTAGTAACAGACTTTGCCATGAATACGGTTTGCGCCGCGGGAACCGGGTCATTTTTGGATCAGCAGGCCGCCAGGCTTGGGATTCCGATAGAAGATTTCGGAGAGATTGCCCTAAAATCCGGAACCCCGGTGCGGATTGCCGGGAGATGCTCCGTTTTTGCGGAATCGGACATGATTCATAAACAGCAGATGGGCCACAACCTGCCGGATATACTTGCCGGCCTGTGTGAAGCCCTTGTGCGCAACTATTTAAATAATGTGGGTAAAGGGAAAGAGATCTTGGAACCGGTGGCTTTCCAGGGAGGAGTAGCCGCCAACGTGGGAATCAAGAGGGCTTTTGAAAAAGCCCTGGGGTTTGAAATAACCGTACCGCCGCATTTTAACGTCATGGGCGCCGTTGGAGCCGCCATGCTGGCCAGAGAAGCCACGAGGAAAACCGGCAGGACAAGGTTTAAAGGATTCGCAATTACCCAAGAAAAATTCCGGGCGGCAAGTTTCGAATGCGGTGATTGTCCGAACCTGTGCGAGGTAATAGAGATATCGGGCCAGGACAGGATTTTGGCCAGGTGGAACGACAAATGCGGAAAATGGAGCAATGCGGAAGTTTCCGGTTTTAGAAGAAAAAAAATAGAAAACCTTGCATAATATTGGGTATTGGAATAAAATAATTATAACCGCGTGTTTTCGCCTATATTTCTTAATTTTTAAGGGAGGAGAGATAAGAAGAGATGAGTGAGACCAAGATTCTGCTGTCCGAAAATGAGATGCCAACTTCCTGGTACAATGTAATGGCCGATATGCCTAACCTGCCAAAACCGGCATTACATCCGGCGACCAAAAAGCCCGTCGGCCCGGAAGACCTGAGCGCAATTTTTCCGATGGAGTTAATCAAACAGGAAGTATCTTCCGAACGGTGGATTGAGATACCCGAAGAAGTTCAGGAAATATACAAGCTGTGGCGTCCTTCCCCGTTGTACAGGGCGTACAGGCTGGAAAAAATGCTGGACACTCCGGCCAAAATCTATTACAAGTACGAAGGGGTAAGCCCTGCCGGGAGCCACAAACCTAATACGGCCATTCCTCAGGCGTACTATAATAAACAGGCGGGCATCAAGCGCCTTGCCACCGAAACCGGCGCCGGGCAGTGGGGCAGCGCACTCAGTCTTGCCTGCAGGTTCTTTGGTTTGGAATGCACGGTATACATGGTTAAGGTCAGTTATCACCAAAAACCGTATCGCCGTATTTTCATGCAGACCTATGGAGCGGAAGTTATTCCCAGTCCGAGCGATTTGACGGAAGCGGGGCGCAAGATTCTGGCCCAGGACCCGGAGTCGCTGGGCAGTCTGGGAATAGCCATCAGCGAAGCTGTGGAGGATGCGGCTAAGAGAGATGACACCAACTACTCTTTGGGCAGTGTGCTCAATCACGTTGTTATTCACCAGTCAGTTATCGGACTGGAAGCAAAAGCCCAACTGGAGAAAGCGGGAGATTACCCGGACATGGTGATAGGCTGCTGCGGCGGCGGCAGCAACTTTGCCGGGATCGCCTTCCCGTTTGTTCATGATAAGCTTACAAAAGGGACAAAAGTACGGGCAATTGCCGTTGAACCGTCGGCCTGCCCCACCCTCACCAAGGGCAAGTTCGCCTATGACTACGGTGACACTGCGGGTATTGTGCCGATTCTGAATATGTATACTCTGGGCCACGACTTTATGCCACCGGGGATTCATGCCGGGGGGCTGCGTTATCACGGCAATTCGCCCCTGGTCAGCCAGCTTTTCCACGACGGAGTCATTGAGGCGCAGGCCAAGACGCAGAGGGCCTGCTTCGAGGCGGCTGTCATGTTTGCCCAGACCGAAGGCATTTTGCCTGCCCCTGAATCCTCACATGCCATCCGGGCGGCTATTGACGAGGCTCTAAAGTGCAGAGAAGCAGGGGAATCAAAAACAATTCTGTTCTGCCTCAGCGGCAACGGGTACCTGGACCTCCCGTCTTACGACGCATACATTAACGGTAAACTGGAAGATTATGAATATCCGGATTCACTTATCGCAGAATCTCTGCAAAAATTACCTGTTACTGAATAAAGTGCAGCGGGTCTGTCCCATAAGTAACTGGGGCAGCTTTTCTTTTTAGTTATGAAAGCGAGGGAGTGGCAGATATATTCCT
>DYZU01000014.1 GCA_022735835.1 Thermincola sp.
ACGTGCGTATGCGCGTTGTACTTTGTTACAAGGTCGGCTAAGTCAGCCCTCAGCTTGTTGTACTCAGCCATCAAGTCGGCAGCACAGTCTTTCGTAGCTTGAACAGTCATCGAAAATCACTCCTTTCTTCTTACTCAAAAACATTTGTAAGCACACCGATGTTCTTTAGCTACCGCCGCCCGTTAATTTAACCGTTAACTATCTCATTGATAAATTGCTCATACCAACCATGCGCCATAACATAAACAGTGCCAGTTATGGCTTCATCTGCAACAACCTTGAAAGACCCACCAGAGGGTATCCTCAAGGGGCAGAAGAAGTTTATTGGGGTAAACTGACCTGCCTCAACCTGCCAGGGTATATCCTCTATGGTTGCGGCACTGGCCGTTAGCGTTTTAATCCGTATCTTAGCCTGCACCGATGACTTGATATAAATCTGCTTGACGAACAAAAAACGTGGATTCGGCGTACCCGGAGCAGTAGTAGATAAAATATTCGCATTAGCCGCTGGATTCGTTACAGAAACACTCAGATATTGCGGCCCGTAGTCGGTCGTTGCCGTCTTTCCCGGTCTGCTGCTTATATAAACACCATAATCCTCACTAAAACCAGGCATCTATATCCCTCCTTATACCCACTGCCCAACTATGGTCAAATTTCCAGTCATTGCGTGCAATGGGTCTTCGTTCTTGATTCTCCAGTAATACGTTGAACCACTATTGCCACCGTAAAGCGGTAAACCGCCACGGTCGAATATAATCGGTGTCGAAAATGCAGGCATCCCTTTGGCGTTAAAAATCATCCTGTACGGCGATCCCAGGTTCAGGCAGTTAACATACAAACCGTTGTACAACTCCAACGACAGTTCTCCGTCAATAGAAAAAGTGTAGGCGTGGGCAATGCTATGATCAATAGTCCGTACACCGCCAAAGTAGATTTGACTTATATACAAAACTTTTCCAGCAGGTACAGCAACACTTCCAAATGTTGCAAGGTGCCCTGGAGGCGGGTTTACCAATAATTCGTGAGTAAGCAAATATAAGTTGTCTTTGTTCAAACTGCCCGTTAGCTTAGTAGACCTAATATCCTCCACCCAACCAAGAGTTGTGCGTATAAACCATTTCTGCGTATCTTCTTCGTAAAATGCGGCTCCCACCGGCGCGGGCGGTTTTGTGTCCGTGGACAGTCCTATATACCCCTGATACGTCTCTACCAATTTTACAGCCACAGCGGCACCTCCTAACCAACAACGTCGTTTATAATGTCGTCCACAAACTCACCAACGTCCCGATCTCTATGAGGGGATCTCAACAACTCCTCACGGCCAACAGCAGACTGTCCGTAATAATCAACGAGGAGACGTTTAGCCTCCTCCAAGCCGTATAAATCCACCAGCGCCTTCACCACATCGCGCTGCATAGGCATTTTTACCACCCCTTAAAAATAGGCCCCCAGGTCTGGGTGTAGCTCCTGCGTCTGTATCCTGCTCCTCATCCTGATGTTAACCGTCGGGTTAACCGGCTCCTCCGGCTCAAGAGGCTTTGCGGCAGCCGACAGGTGCGGGCCGTAATCCTTCCAGGCCATTACGGCGACTCCGAACGAGAGCACCGAGTCGTCCGTCGCCCCCACCACTGCTCCCAACTTATTGCCGTCCTTAACAAAAGCCAGCATTTCCCTCAAGGTGCGTTCATCGTTTACAGTCACCCTACCCGAAATAAAACACGATCTGAATACGTCCAACATATACGGCTTTGTCCTAGGACTAGAAAGCCACCCCAACTTATTCGTCCACGTCCGGTCAACCCTATCGTAAACCCGCCGCTGGTACAACATCTTGTATCCAGCATCACGCAGCCACCTAGCTACAGTAAGCCCGTGGCCGTCATTCGTCTCCGGCGCGATCAGCGCGGTGTTGTACCACTCACCGAGGAGCTGCAACCTGCGTGCAAACCCTTCCGGCTCGTCCAGCACAAGCATCTTGGCGACTTGCTCCCCGGTCTCAACGTCCAGCACATCGGCCGACGAATAATTTACCCACGCCTTCGCCGCCACACCGGAGGAGGCGTCCGCGCCGATCACGTAGCACCGTCCCGGTACTGGGTGTTTGTAAACCCGTAATTCGGCGCCCGGTCTTTCTGAAAAAACGCCGCCAGGCAATATGTCGCCCTCGTCGTAAGGGATTTTATCCACTTCCCGCAGTCGCTTCTCAACCTCGAACACGGGGAAGTAGTTAGCTGATTCAGCATGGAACGCTTCCTCTTCTGTAGCAGGAAATTCCTTGCAGAAGATGTATTCCTTACCGGCATACTTACTCCCAATAGTGTGCTGCCGCCACCAGAGCTGCTCGTCATCAATAACACCGGCCTCATACAGCTTCCGCAGCGACTCCGGGCAAACCGGCTTTTCGCCCGGCGGAACCTTCATCCTGTATTCTTCATGTTCATACCACGGGAAGAACAGGGCTTTGTAACCATCCAAACCTTGTTTAGCCCGGTTATATCTCTCCGGGAAGTAACCTACGGGCGTATTACCAGTAGACTCTTGTATTATTGCCGTCCCCGGCAGTTCCGGTATGGCCGAAAACAACGAAGCCAAAAACTGCTCCGCGGCTGGATAAAACGCAACTTCGGAGACATGCGCTATTTGAATTGTCCCGGACCGGCCAGGCTCCTTACCTTCAGCCGAAAACCGTTCAATCTGGGAGTGGTTATGAGAAAGCTCTATACCAGACCACGAATTACGGACATCTGAAATGTTAAGTGTGATGGTCAACCATTCCGGCAGCCTCTCATAAGCAAACTTGACCATACCGAAAATGCGTATCACAGCCTCGTCCTTATGGGCCATAGTCACAGTAAACACTGGTCGCCTGACCATTTCCCATAACAGAAAAGCCGCCATCAAAGTGGATATGCCTATTTGGCGGGGCTTTAAAACAACGATGCGAACAGGCTGGTTCGCATCCATCTGCTCCTTCATGGCTTCCCATATTTTACGCTGCTCGTAGTTAAAGGTTAGCGTCGTGACCACGCCGTCCTTGCGTCTGATGTAAAAACACCGCCTGCAAAAGAACGGGAAGTCATTCAACGCTTTTTTCACCATGCCTTGCAACAATTGCGGGCTTACCTGAGCCACCAAGGTATATCCTCCCCAGCCTTCAGACGCTTTTCGATTGCGTTGGCCATCATATTAACTGACCAGCCTCCTAGACATCAATGACCTCGCTTTTAATTTCTTCAAGCTCCTGCGGAGACAGGTTTATCTGGATGGGGACGGTCACACCGCCGCCTGTTTTCTTGGGCATCATATCCAAAAACTCCAATAGCAGCCGGGCAGCGTTGGAGTCCCCTTCTACAGCTTTCTTAGCCTGCTTCTTTATAACAGCCGGTACGTAAGTAGATCCTTGCACAACGGCCTTGTCCCTGACTATACGCATCCACTCGGCCACGTCAACGGCCGCGCGCATGCAGGAATTTATATCAGGAGTCGGAGTACCTTCTTCCGCACCTTGAACAAGCGCGTCAACTATCTTGGTCATCTCCGCGGCTACATCCTTGGCTACCTCCGGCCTCCTCAGCTGTAATGGATTTTTTGGCTTTTTTGACATTTCTCAGCTTCTCCTTCCAACCGGCGCGCTCGCCGACCAAAACAGCCAGGTTGCTAATAAGCTCCGTGTCCTTTTGTCCAGGCGACCTATGCAGCAGCCTGGCTACAGCAGCCAAAAACAACACGTCATGCTGCGGTAATGCCGTTATGTCAGTGTGGATTGACGACAGCGGAGTTTTGCCGTCAATCTTACAGGCAACAAACAGCTCCGCCGGCGAAACACCGGTGCAAGTGCATATATAAAGCACGGCGTCGGCATTTTTGAAAACGTGGTAATCTCCCTTGTAAAGATTGTGTAACCATTTTACGGCGGGCTGGTGCTTTTCAGGATTCGTCTTAATCTCCTCGATAAACTCGTGCCTCGCCCAAAAAGGCGGGATAACATCGACCGGGTGCATACCCAACTTTAAGGCCCCGAACAAGAGCTTATACCCGGCAAAACGGGCCGGAACAACTGTACGCACACCACGGAACAGGTATTCGTCCTCGTCTATCAACAGCTCCGGGGGAAGTTCCAAAGCCTGCGCTACAGCCCATATTTTGTTCCAGGTCATGCCCCGCGCAAGTGACCCGTGATTTTTCACACGTATGCGGTTATAAAATCTCGTAGAAGCACACGTCGCCGCCGGCCATCCATGCAGTTTTGTGCGGCTCAACATGCTCTTGGCCGTGAGCCCCCGGTCTTTCATAGCCTGCTCCAACACCGCCCAGTCAATCGGGTATGTAATACTATCCAGCCGCGTTATTAGCTTCCCCTCTTTGGCCTTCTTATGCAGATTCTCAAACGATTTCGAATCGCTTTTTGGAACGTACTTCGGCGGCTCACCCTTGTCATACAACCAATAACCACGACACGTAACTTTCCTTATGTCGTATCCGTCGTCCCGGAGCTTCCTAATTACTGCCTGCAAAGACCACATTTCCCGAAGACCCAAGGCATCGGCCATAACCCTGGACAATAAAGGCTCATCAGCTCTTTGAAGCATTTCCAGAACATACGGCTTCAAGTTTTCAAGATCAGGTAACACAAACACAGCCCCCAAAGAGGTCTTTCATAAACAAAAAACAAGCAGGCTGCGGGAACTGCGGCTTTTCGGCCCGCCAGCCTAACTTGTTTTTACACTTTTTGGAACTTCTGGTTTTTGTGTCGGGTAGCTACGCTAATGGTAGCACAAAATTGTCTCACGTGTCAATGTATTTTAAAAAAACTAAAAGTCGCCATAAACACGCGTCCATCTACGCGTCTGTACTTTCTTTTTAGATGTCCGATACCGCCCACTACGCTTTGAAGATCTGCCCTTCCTGCTGTTCATTATCACAACGACCCCGTGATAACGGGGATAACCGTCGGCAGCCCTGGACAAAAATCCCACCCCCATTTAAAAACATTATAACTGCCACACGAGGGGTTGACAAGCCTCTAGTGGCATGTTATTGTTTGTGTATAACCTTTTCACATAACAAACACAACATATAGGACCGGGGGACACAACATATGGTGGTCTGCAACCTAGACGACCTTCTCTGGCAAAAACGGATGAGGCTGTCCGACCTTTCCAGAAAAACCGGTATTGACTATACCACGCTTCTACGCCTAAAACACAACAGGAGCACAGCCATACACTTCAAGACTCTTGAAGCCGTCTGCCACGCCTTGGGCTGCTCTCCAGGCGATCTCCTAAAAATAGAACGCGTCCGCTAAAACGCCGTCTACCATGAAAGCGGTGTGTAGCGGTCTTTTTGTCTCTAAAAGAAAAACGCCAAAAGGAGGTGATCAATTTGCCGATTACAGGAGGATTATTGGCGGAACAACTGTCTCAACGGCCACCACAGCTCGCAGGGCCAAACCCGCCGACACTGGTGGATGCTGTTGCCGCTTTGGAAGACAGCGTCCACAACACCTACGCCACAGCAACAAAGATTCTGAATAATGTCTGTGGTGACTGGCGCGAACAGGCCACGCCCGCAAGACCCAAAGAAAGCGCAGCGGCTTATACACACCAGCTCAAGGCTTTAGACGCCGTTCTCCGCGAGGCCCTGGAGAAATTAAGGCTCCTGGAGAATGTCCTGGACCGCCAACTCGCCGGCAGACCAATCATCTAACCGGGCATACTGCGCCGGGACCAAAAACCCGGCGCAGCGACGCCTTGTAAGGAGGTTTTATAGTGATCGGCCAAGCGTTGTTCAGCAGCAATAAATACGATTGGGAGACTCCGCAAAGGCTGTTCGATCAGCTAAACACTGAGTTCCAATTCACTTTGGATGTGTGCGCCACACGCGAAAACACCAAATGCCGCCGCTTCTTCTCCCCGGAGCAGGACGGTCTATCACAGCCGTGGGGCGGCGAGATTTGCTGGTGCAACCCTCCTTACGGCCGGGAAGTCGGTAAGTGGGTTGGCAAGGCCCTAAACGAATCCATATGGAACGGCGCCACTGTCGTAATGCTGCTCCCAGCCCGCACAGATACGGCCTGGTTCCACAAATACATCTACGGCAAAGCTGAAGTACGCTTCCTAAAAGGCCGCCTCAAATTCGGCGGCGCTAAAAACAGCGCCCCATTCCCGTCCATGATCGCTGTATTCAGGCCAAAAGTAACAGCTACGGTAAGCATAGCAACTAAACGCAAGGAGTCCGTGCAATGACCAGCACAACGCCTTTCAACGCAGAAA
>DYZU01000135.1 GCA_022735835.1 Thermincola sp.
AGGGCCAGATGCTGCAGCCAGAGACTCGGGCTTGCCGTGAAAGAACGCAATACCGCGGCGACGTGTGGGGCTTCCACCATAAGGCAACACCTTTATTATTGTATTATCCAGGGGTTGTCAAACTATACAAGTTTGCAAATTGTTGTGGCGATTTGGAAGGCAGATTTTAGGGATTGACTAGATATTCCAGATCCTCCACAGGAGGATGAAGAAGGTATGGTGTCTAAATAATTACACGGATTGTTGCTTTAAGGCGGTGGGTTGGTGATCCTGAAGGCCGTGATCCTGGACGGTGATCCGGTGATGCTGGAGGCACACGAGGAGGCTGTGGGCCTGGTTCCCGGATGCACGGTGGCGCTCAGCACGGTCTCCGCCCGGTCGGCGCTGGAGGCGCTGTGCGGCAATGAAACGGTTCTTTTGCTCCTCGAGCTTGAATTGCTTGATGCGGATGGACTGGAACTGCTCCGGGAGATCCGGCGGCAGGGGTTGCCGGTGGACGTCATTGTCGTAACCGGTGTGGAAGACGCAGGCACCCTGGAGCAGGCCCTACGCCTCGGGATTTTTGACTACATCATCAAGCCGTACCGCCGGCACAGGCTCAAAAGCGCCGTTGAACTCTATACCGCCATGTACTTGGCCTTGTCCGGGAAGCAGGCGGTGAACCAGGCGTGGGTCGACTGTCACGTGTTCCGGCGTTTTCCGAACCTGCCGGCGGACAAACTACCAAAGGGTCTGCACCGGTTAACGATGGAACAGGTGGTGTTGTTTCTGGGTGAAAAGACCGCCGGTGTCTCGGCTGAGGAAGTAGCCCGCGGTATCGGTTTTTCTCGGGCTACCGCGCGGCGATACTTGGAGTATCTGGCCCGCAGCGGCCTGGTTCGCCCGGATCTTGAATATGGCTCAATCGGCCGCCCGACCACCAAGTACCGGCTCATTTAACATAACGAATAAAAATAACAAAATGATCATAATATTGTCCACCCCCAGTCGGTAAATTAGAATCTCCTAAGAGTGTTCGGCAATTACCAAAAACAAGTGAATGAGATATTCTTCGAAGATTGCACGAGATAAAGTATGATTTGTGCAGAATAATTGCTATCCCTAAAGTGAGTTCTATGAACTTTGTCAGTCTGGCTGTTTTTTGGATTGGGGGTGACACTGAACAGAGTAATTCCGGTGTAGAGGGTGCATATTTAGTTAAGGGATCGGCAGCAGGGGGGCAGTCTGAAGTTCGGCACAAAAAATAAGGAGAGGGGATTTGTGTTGTTGAAAAAGAGGAGAATTCTAGCCTGGATAGTGACCATAGTATTCGTGCTGGGGCTGGCTGTGGCGGCCGGCTGCGGCGGCGGAAAGGCGCCGGCACCCGCACCCCAAGAGGAGAAGAAG
>DYZU01000136.1 GCA_022735835.1 Thermincola sp.
ATGCCTTCATGAAAAATATCGACTGGCGTGTAGTCAATCAAAGGTTTGAAGCCCCCTGGCAGATATAACGGCTATTTTCTCCATGGGAATGATGGCCGTAAACAGGAGGCACGTACCTCCTGATTTTTATTGGATTTAAACTAATCACATACCGGCCGGCAGCGCAGCGCCCAACGCTCCGGTAATCTGCGGCTCTTCGGGCACACTAACCATCTACTCGGGACCACACCTCCATTTTCAAATGGGATGACCAACTAAATACCCCTTATTACGGAAACATTAATTAGCCAACAAATTCTGGTTCGATAATATAGAATCGGGTAGGAGGGAGTGATTAACTCCCGTCCTCCCACACCACCGTAAAATAGCCATTCCAACCTCGTTGCTCACTGGTTCTCGGCTTTCCCTAAAGCTTCATCGATTTGCTTTTGAAATGGATTAGGTTTACTTTGTTTAATGGCGGCACACTGACAGAGATGAGTATGTCCACAAGCTTTAATTTTTCTGTGTTCAATAGGCGGCTTATCTTTTGTCGACCTGATGAGGTTAAACATGGCTACCGGCATAGCTCTCATGACTCCTCCACATTGGACACATATCAGTTCCAACCCTTTTTTGGCTTCATAATCCACCATTACCGGTCTTTTGGTCCCACATTCACTGCAAAGAAAGTCATATATAGGCATAATCAACCTCCTTGAAAAGAAATATTTAGGCTGTTGCCTTAATATGTTCCCTAACCAAGGAAACTGCAGCGTTAGCATCAGAACCATATTTGGCACCAATTTGGGAGGCAATCTGTTCATTCATAGCTGAGCCACCAGTCATGACCAAATATTTGTCGACTAAACCCTTTTCTTTAAGTAATTTTACTGTTTTTTCTGCGTAAATAACCGATGAGTTGGTCATGACGGACATACCAATTGCTACCGCATTATTAGCTTCAGCTGCTTCAACAAATTGTTCAGGTTTAACATTCTTGCCAAGATCAATAACATTAAAGCCGTTTGCTTTGAGCATTAAGACAACAAGATTTTTTCCGATATCCTGAGTATTCCCGCGAACCAGCCCCACTATCACCGTTTCTTTATTCCCGTCTCCTGAGCCCGATGCTTCCAGCAGCGGAACAAGAATTGGCATAGCTTTATCCATAGTCTTGGCAGATTTAATCATATCGGTGATGAAACGTTCGTTACGCTCATACAAGTCGCCGACCATTTTCATACCAAGGGATAAACCGTCAAATATAATCTGCTGCGGGGTCAACCCGAGTTCCAGACCTTTTTTGGTCCACTCAACGACTTTATCACCGTCGTATTCCAAAATCGCATCCGCCAGGTTTGAATAAACCTCTTCTTCCGGAGTTTTATTTGCCTTCTTTTGAATGCCCATTCTGACCATTTGATCGTTATCCGTTGATATTTTGCGCATACCCGGGTGTTTGGGGTGGCCGGCCAAATAAACGTTGCTCAGGTCACCAAGGGCCTCGATGTCTATCGGGTACTTGATCGATGCACAGGTATCAATCAACGCGCGCATGTTTTCCTCCGGCACAGTCCAGTCAATGTCACAACCGGGCATGCAGACAAATCCGCCGTTATACCCAACTTCAACAGCCAATTTCTTGACTTCCCTGGCAACATCCTCGGGGGTGCCATGGACTAATGTTGAGTAGGGGCTGAGCGTACCCATCAGTGAAATTTTGTCTCCGATAGCACGCTTGGCATGGTCTGCTCCAGGGTACATATCGCCGTTAAAGTTAAAGGTGCCGCTATTGGCAATGTCGGACCAGATGGGTTGGGTGAAGGTACATGTATGAGTGAACCCGATACCGCCAATTTCCTTAATATAAGCGAATAACCTCTGCTGGTAGGGCAAGCCAAACTCTCTATACATTTCCGGCGGTAAAATGTCACTGGAGCAGAATGGGTCAAGAATATTGCAGACATCAACACCAGCTTCAAACATCATTCGGCAGACATTTTTAACAACGTCAAGAGATAATTCTATAACCTCTTTAGCGAAATCCGGATCTTCAGCCAAATAAGTGAAAAAATTGTCGGTACCGGTAACCAACTGGGCGGTAGTAATCGGACCGCCAACGGGGGTAGCAAGCGCGTGGGTATCTTTCCAGCCTTCCCTGATCAAGGTTCTTATTTCTTCTTGAATTGCTCTTAAACGGCCTTTTTCCGGATTAAAGCCATTCTTTAGGTAGTTATCTTTTAAACGGTAAAAAGCTTCTTTTGTAGGTGCGGGATGTTCAACTAGTGAGGGTTGTGCATAAGGCAGGTATTCTAATACGGCACCCAGATTCTCTACCGGGGTAAACAAGTCGGTCCCGGCAACCACCACGTCTCCGCCGAATTTTTGATGGGCTTTGATTTTGGCTTTGGCCATGGCCTCACCATCGAGCAGGACCTGATCAACTCTAACGCCCCCCTCGCGAATGCCCCGTGTCATCAACAACGGGTTTACGGGTAACTGGTCTGGCAGCTCTTGCATAGTAACTGCCGCAAAAACTCGTTCTCGGCTGGTCATCTTGGACATATTGATTCACTCCCTTAATTTGTTAGTTTAAGCGTAGATATGGTCCTTTTCAATTGAATTCGTAATCCCGTTTCTCACCACCTTATTACCGGAATAATAAATACTTTTGTTTTACATAGACGGTAAAAAAGTCACCCTATGTTATACGGCAGGCAGTTCTTCTGATAGGGTTTTATCTGTTGCTTCTTCTATGATGCTCCGTACCGGTCCAATTCTACGTATTTTTTCAAACCCATCGTCGGAGAAATTGCGGATAAATGCAGCTCCATATACAGCTGCAAGTACTTCTTCTGCAGATGATAAGTTGTCCAGAGGCGCGGCAATAACCGGTGAACTATTGGCCAATTCAGTGATCAATCGGGCGATTCCGGCCCTATCCCGATTCGCAACAGACCTGCCTAAAGCACAAAGGTCATTTGATCCGTGCAGTATACCATGGGGCGGAAGCTCTTGCCTTACTTCCTGAACACTCATCCCTTTAGCCTTAGTATCCAGATTAAATATCTCGATACCAAGCCCCGCTACGTCCTTCAGAATTGTTCGAATGGCTCCACAACTGTGAAAGCAAATTGCGGCAGGGGTTAACTGTCTGAGTCTGGTCAGCAATGAATGCATAAAGGGTCGAATATATCTGCGAAAATCCAGCGGAGAAAAAAACATACCATCCTGGTGGCCCAAATCATCGGCATAAATGACTATATCTGGTTCATAAGGAAGTGATCTCAACATATATTTATAGGCATCTACTATAGTTTCTACGGACCATTCAAGCAGCGCTGCAGCTATTGGCCAATTATCAGCAATGTCTTCCAGAAACCGCCAGGTGCTGCGAAGCATAAAGCATAGATTTAGAAGGCCGGGGCAAGGAGCATCTGCGATGATAAGGTAGTTGTTTGCAGTTTTCGATTCAATGGGTTGTATTTTCTGATGCCATTTGGGTTTAGGGTAACAGACAATATCGCTGAGCGCCGCTGTTTCCAGAGGGTGGCTGACAGGAGAAAAAGTACTCCCATCCTTTATCCATTCAACGCCATAGGCATCAATAAAGCTATTATCTGCTATTTCCGGGAAATCAAATAACAAACCGGTACGGATAAAGTCAGATCCCAGCCAAATACAATCCAGCGGCTCCAAAGGCACAGTTCCATGAATAGGATGAGCCGCCTTGTCTTTTGGCTTATGTTGAAGTGCATTGGCCCGAATACCAGTGAGAGACGTAGTTCCGATGTCAATCAGTGGTGAGCCTGATTGTTTTCCGGAAATACTGGGTGCTAATCTTGACCGAAGATTCATCGTTTTATCTCACCTACAGTTTGAACATATTCCACAAAGCGTGTCCTTCAGGCAGTTTGTGACCATCCAGTTCCTGAGCTGCAAAACCATAAAACACTTCGGCAGTTGCAGAAACATGGGCCGCCACTGCTGCTTTTTCAATAATGCCATAGTGCAGGTAATCTCCACCTGCTGCACGGCAAGCAACAAGTGCTGTTGCCAAAGATAAATTTACCCATTCCCGGCCTAGCTGACTGACACTGGTCCATTGTGGAAAACAGTTAGAGAAGGCACAACCGGCAGGATAGCCGAAACGTTCCCGGACCGCCTGAATTTGGCGTATATTCAGACCTATCGAAGGTGGATCCATCGTACCTAAGTCCACAATAGGGGCTTCGACACCAATCTCCTTTAACATCGGCTGATAATAGTTCTCAATCATCTCACAGCTTCCCTCAGGTGTTGGGTTGCTTACATCACTGGCAAGTATCATGACAGCGGCGGGGCGTTGCCGGCAGAGTAATTCCAACTCTTCGTCTTCTGTATCCTCATTCAGCGAAGCATAAATTACCCGATTTAGAATCCCCAGTTTAGCGGCAGCCTCAAGGCCGGCCATGCGGGCCTCGGCCTCAGAAGCATTTATAAATAAGGGAAGGGTTGTACGTGCACTAACAAATTCCAAAAAGCGTTCCATGGCTTCGGGTGAAGCGGCAATGATGTCAAATGCCATTTGCACACCGTATCTTTTACCGAGTTTATTTACACGGTCCACCAATTCTGTCGCTCGATTTTCGTCAAATTCGCCGGCAAATGGATCAGAAACAAGAGAATGTTTGTCATAGAAAATGCTCCCTACCGCAAGGCCGGTAGTCGATCCCATTGGCCCACCTATTATAGTGTCACCTATCTTCAGTACGTGAAAATTTACCAACTCCAATTCCCCCTTCTTTTAGATAACCTCTTTTTAAGTCCAAAAACCGAACAACCAAAGCCGACAAAATTAGGATTCCTAATCCAAGAGAGACCGGTTTAAGAACAAATGCATAGTTTTGTTTGGAAATAACAGCCACGAAGGCCGTTGCACCACCAGGAGGATGTAACGTGTCAGTAATATCCATTAAAACCATGGCAATAGTAACACTAATAGAGACACTCCACCAAGTCGTTCCCAAAAACTGATATACGGTCACACCAGCTAAAGCAGATAACAGTTGCCCACCCACAATACATTTGACTTTTGTCATGGAAACCGGAGACGCAAATAACACTATGGCAGAACTGGCTAGAGACGGGAAAAGGAGTGCTGCTTCATATTGATACCCGAAATAAGTTATTGAAGAAATCCCGAGAAACGTTCCTAAAGCAGCGACCATTAAATAACCTGGTTTTGCCCTTTTGATAAGGTAACTGACCCGCTTAATAATCTGATTTATCAAAAGGAACAACTCCTTAACTTAGATAGAAATTGGCCGGCGCCAGAGACTAGGGTTCCCGTAAAATGCAGTCATATATTTAAAAACGAATTGTATTTGGCCTCATTATAAAACGTACTATAATGTATGTCAATATATTTTATTGTATAATTTTAATTATTATTGTATAACACTGTATAATAAACGCTTTAAAAGTCTATACTTTACTTGATATGTTCAATACACTGTGGTATCATTTTAATGAACATAAAAATAATGGGAGAAGGCGGTTAATATGAATGATGAACTGCTAACCGTAGATGAAGTAGCAGACATATTAAGAACGACCCCCAATACAATCTATAGATGGTTGAGAGCCGGAAAACTGCCCGGTGTTAAAATCGGGAAAGAATGGCGCATAAGAAAAGAGACCCTGGAACTCAAGCTTAGCGAGACCAATACCGTCTTTATCAAAGACCAGGGTTTTCTGGATAACATTCACCCTCAACACGATCATGTGATGGCAGTTACCCGCAACACAAATAATCTGTATAATCTTGAGGCAGAGTTTTTTAAAAAGGGGTTGTCGAAAGGATATAGATTGTTTAAAGGATGCTGGTGGCAGCATCCTGATGACGTTAGACAGGAACTATCCTTAAGAGGATTGCCTATTGAAGAGCTTGAAAGAAAAAATTCTCTTACTATTGTCGACTTAACCGACCGGTACAATCGTTCAGGAAAAAACGGACCGATTCACACATGGTTAGATGAGGCAAGAAAAACTCTTAAATTGGGCTACAAAACCATGTGGGGTTCAGGTTCTCCTCACCTGTTGTCATGCGGGGGGCACTTTCCAAACTTGGTCGACTTTGAAAGTTCATTGGATGATGTTCTTAGAAAACTCCCGGTTGTAGGAATCTGTCCTTACATTTTTGAGTCTATTAAAGACGATTGTTTTAGCCAAATGATTAATTTGATGAACCATCATAGAAGTGTTATTTTCTACAATGACGGACTGGCAACTTATTTAAAAAACGAACCCGCTTAGAAAAACTTTAATGTCTTTCCATAAATAAAGGCAGAAACATCAATACGATGTTGCTGCCTTTATTTATTGAGTTACTGTGTTCCAATGATTCACCAAACAAATGTTTGGCAAAACTTACCCCTTGTAATATAATAATGCTGGTACAATTACATAGGAGCAGGGTGGGCGGTCAGAACCTCCGGGGAAAGGAGGTGATGACCATGACAATATATGAAGCACTAACGTTAATGATTGCCTTTGCAACACTTGTTGTTTTTATAATTGTCACAGCACAAAGAAAAAAGTAGCCCCCCTGCAATGTTAGCTACTTTTTTCTAGTATTCATATGACCGCCCACTCGGCGGAAGTTGTACCGTAACCGGGTGAATCCACACCCGGTTATTTTATTATATTTCTTATCTACTCTCTATTATACACAGAAGTAAAAAAAACGCAAGTGAACGTTACTTCCTTTTACTCCACAGTCACACTCTTCGCCAGATTCCTCGGCTTATCCACATCGCATCCTCTTGCCACAGCTATATGATAAGCCAAAAGCTGCAGCGGGATCACCGTGAGCGCCGGAGCCAAGATCCGGTCTGTTTCCGGGATGTAGACCACATGGTCCACAACCTTTTTCAGTCCCTTGTTGCCCTTAAAGGTAACCCCGATCACCTGGGCATCCCGGGCCTTGACCTCTTTGATGTTGCTGACCATTTTATCATACAGTTCCATCTGGGTGGCCAGAGCCACCACCGGGACACCGTCCACGATAAGGGCCAGCGTGCCGTGCTTCAGTTCACCGGCGGCATACGCCTCGGCATGCATATATGATATTTCCTTGAGCTTCAGGCAGCCCTCCATAGCCACCGCATAGTC
>DYZU01000137.1 GCA_022735835.1 Thermincola sp.
CCACGGTTACAAGAACCCCAAACTTCTGGTGACCCAGTCTGATCCGGCGCCCTATAATGGCGGCTCAAAAATCAAGGGGTTAAACGGGGGAAGCACCAATAACTGGCGAAAAAGCAACTGCAGCGCTGTCTGCCATTGAGGTGGGGCAACAAAAGTTTAATCCAATTCTGCCACATTTTTGACACAAAATAATGCTATGATATACATGGGAATTGTCAACGGCAATAAAAAGGAGGGGCAGAATTAATGGCAGAAGGCAAGAAACCGGCCGGTTCCGGGATTGAAGAACAAAATGTATTGCCAGGCGAAACCGGGACCGGGCCAAGTGACGACAGTATCATTAACAAGGCATGGAATTTCCTGAGTTCCATGAAACTCGGGATTACCCTGCTGCTGGTACTGGCGGTGGCCTCGATTATAGGCACCATCTGGGTTCCCAAGGACCCGTTCACCGGCCAGCCGGATTACCTGAAATTCTATAACAACCCGATTTTCAATATTTTACTGGCTCTTTTGGCCTTAAATCTCCTGGTCTGCAGCCTGAACAGGTGGAAGGCTGTCAAGAACACTTTGCAAGGGCCCAATGTCGATGTTTCGGAGAATTTTATCAAGAGCCTGAAATCAAGTTCAAGTGTCAAGGTTAAGAACGAGCCGGGTCAAACCGCCGAAGAATTAAAGGGTCTCCTTAAAAAGAAAGGATACCGGGTATTCAGCCGACAGGAGGGAGACACGTTTAAGGTCGCTGCGGACCGGGGCCATCTGGGAATTCTTGGCCCGTACCTGACCCACCTGAGCTTCTTTGTGATCATCGTTGCCGTGATGATAAAATTCAGCGGCCTGGTGGGGTTCGACGGGACCTTTGCCGGGTGGGAAGGCCAGACATACAGTATAGGCCAGACCCAGGGAATACAGAATGTTGACCCCGCCGATTTTTTTGATATCAGGATCAATAATTTCAGGACAGAGTACCGGCCTGACGGAAGAGAAGTGAAACAGTGGTACAGTGATGTAACGGTAATTGACGGGTTAAAGACATTTGACTTCAGCATCTATGTGAATAAACCTCTGGTATATAAAGGCATCAAGTTTTATCAATCCTCTTACGGCCATCAGTTTTCCGGGAAATATTCCGGGCCCTCCGCCAAAGACCGGCAGTTCAATGTCGGGATGCAGGAATATATCCAGCCGGCGGGGACGGAGCTGACTTTTGTACCCATGGGCTACGAGGACGCCACCAAAGAAGTTAAATTCCGGATATACAAGGGAAACCAGTGGGTAGCTGAAGACGAGGCCGTCCTGAATACCCCTTATAAGTACGAAAATGCCGAGGTTAAATTTGAAAATGTGTTAAGCTATACCGTTCTTTCAGCCAAAAAAGACCCCGGCGTGCTGATAGTCGGAATCGGTTCCATCCTTCTCATTGCAGGCGTGATAGTTTCCTTTATTCTCAGGCAGAGAAGAATCTGGTCGGTTGTCACTCCCGAGAAAGGCGGGTCTTTGGTCCAAATCGGCGGAATATCGGCCAAGGATAAACACGGACTTGACAATGACCTTGATCAGATAATTGGCGAGTTTAAATAACGGGGGGGGAAATTAATGGACCTGGTTACTTTAGAACAGTATTCGTTTACAGCCACTTTTGTTGCCTATATGGTGGCCTCTGCCATCTATATAATTTACCTGGCATACAAGAATGAAAATATGGCCCGGGTAGCGACTCTGGCCACCGCGGTCGGTTTTCTTACCAATTCGGCATTTCTTGTCCTGCGGTGGAAAATAAGCGGTCATCCTCCTTTTGTAAACGGTTATGAATTCCTGCTCTCTTTCACCTGGGGTATAGCCGGGACTTACCTGTTTGCCGAATG
Source organism: Thermincola sp. (assembly GCA_022735835.1). GTDB lineage: Bacteria > Bacillota > Thermincolia > Thermincolales > UBA2595 > UBA2595. The sequence continues at coordinate 1,866 of DYZU01000137.1, forward strand.
GCGCTATAATCTGAGGATTATAGGAGCCTTTGTAATGCCTGTGGCGTGGTTGATCCTGGCCTGGATTGCGTTAAAAATGCCGGAGCAGGCCAAAACGGCTTCCAATCTGATGCCCGCTCTTCAGAGCAACTGGCTGACCATTCATGTTGCCACCGCCATGGTGTCTTACGGGGCCTTCGCCCTGTCCTTCGGCACCAGCATCATGTACCTGATCAAGCAGAGCATGGAGAGAAACAGATCCAGAAGTGAATTTAATAAGCGGATGCCGTCACTGGATGTATTGGACAATATCGGTTACAAATTTATCGCAGTCGGGTTCCCGCTCCTCTCGATAGTAATTATCAGCGGGGCCATCTGGGCCGAATTTGCCTGGGGCCGCTACTGGAGCTGGGACCCCAAGGAAACCTGGTCCCTGATCACCTGGCTGGTTTACGCGGCTTACCTGCATGCAAGATTTACCTACGGGTGGCGGGGCAACAAAGCCGCCTGGATGTCAATCATAGGTTTTGCCTTTGTCCTGTTTACCTTCTTCGGAGTCAACTACTTCCTGTCCGGGCTCCATGCTTACGGCGGCATTGGGTAAACTTATGAGAACCAGGGCCCTCTTAGCAGGAATATCAGGTGCCGTGACGAATAACGACGAATATAAACTGCATACTTCGGCAAAAAGCCCTGTTGGGAAGTGATCTGAATGGCTGACTATTATCCTGTCTACTTGAACCTGACCGGCGCCAAGTGTCTTGTGGTAGGCGGGGGGAAAGTAGCGCAACGAAAGGTGAAAACCCTCCTGGAGTGCGGGGCGAGGGTGCATGTGGTCAGTCCGGTTTTCTCGGAATGGCTGGAAAAGATGGCTGCAGAAGGCAAAATAACGGCCATTAGAAGAAACTACACGACTACGGACCTGGAAGATGCCCTGCTGGTGATTGGGGCTACGGATGATGAGAAAGTAAATAAACGCGTAGCCGAAGACTGTCACGAGAGGAACATCCTGGTTAATATTGTCGATAACCCGGCTGAGTGTACTTTTATAGTGCCTGCTGTTTTAAGACAGGGGCCGCTGTCCATCAGCATATCCACGGACGGTAAGAGCCCGCTGCTGGCACGCCGGATCCGGGAAGAACTGGAACCGGCTTTCGGACCCGAATACCGTGAGTTTTTAGACCTCATGGGGAATGTCAGGGAGCACATTCTCAGGACCGTTCCCGAAGAAGAGAAGCGCCGGGATGTTTTTTACCGGCTGGTGTATTCAGACATCATTGATTTACTGAGGAATGGGCAACACGAGAAAGTAAAGGAGCGAATAAACCATGTTCTTGGTAGTGGTTGGACTGAATCATAGGACTGCTCCGGTAGAAGTCAGGGAAAAGCTGAGTTTTTCCGAAGATTCTATTCCGGGACATCTGAAGAAATTGACGTCCCACAAGTCAATCCGCGGCAGTATAATTTTATCTACCTGCAACCGGACGGAGGTTTACGCGGCCGTCCTGGATGTGGACAAAGGTTTGACCAAAATCCGGGAATACCTTGCCAAGTGCTGCCGTACCGAGCTAAGTGAACTTAAGAACTATCTCTACACATATACGCTTTATGATGTTATTACCCATCTTTTCCGGGTGGCTTCCGGACTTGATTCCATGATTGTGGGAGAGACCCAGATTTTAGGGCAGGTAAGAACGGCTTACCAGATAGCCTGTGAACACGGGGCTACCAACCGGGTTTTAAACACCCTTTTCCAACAGGCAATCACCGTGGGGAAAAAGGTGCGGACAGAGACTTTTATTGACCGGAATGCCGTATCCATCAGTTATGCGGCGGTAGAACTGGCCAGGCAGATTTTTGCAGGCCTGGAAGGGCGGTCTGTCCTTATTGTGGGAGCAGGCAAGATGAGCGAACTGACTGCCAAACACCTCGTGGCCAACGGAGTTACCAGTGTTCTGGTGTCCAACCGCTCTTTCGAACGGGCTGCCGAATTGGCCAAACAGTTCGGCGGGAAGGCTATCCGCTTTGATGAACTGTTTGATTATATGGCCCGGGCAGATATTGTCATCAGCGCTACGGCGGCGACTCACTGTATTATCGAAAAGCCCGAAATGGAAAAAGTTATGCAACTCAGAAAAGGAAAAAAGATTTTCATTATTGACATTGCCGTTCCCAGGGATGTGGATCCGGGAGTTAATGAAGTTGAAGGCGTAAGCCTTTTTGACATTGACGATTTACAAAACGTGGTTGACAAGAACATTCAGCAGAGGAAAAAGGAAGCGGCCAAGGCGGAAAAGATTATAGAGAAGGAAATTGCCGAATTCTGGAAATGGTTAAACACCCAGTTTGTGATTCCCACTATCGCCGCTTTGAAGAAACGCGGGGAAGATATCAGGCAGAAAGAAATGACCCGGGCGTTTAACCGGTTGGGTAATATTACCGAGCGGGAGAAAAAGATTATCAGCTCTATGGCCAATTCTATTGTCAACCAGCTCCTTCACGATCCTGTTATGCAGTTAAAACATTATGCTCTTACCCAGCAGGGACATCTATACACTGAAATCCTGCAGAACCTTTTCAACCTCGATGTTCCGGGAGAGAAACGGTTCGCGGCCGGGATGAACGGCTGCCCCGCCGACGGTGAGCCGGCAGGGCGCCCGGGCGGGCGGATAAGGCATGGACAGGTTATGGGCAGTGAATAAATCAACAGAATTTGTACTCATTTGGAGGTATAGTCATGGCAAGGGAGATTATTGTCGGAAGCAGGGACAGCGCCCTGGCAATGTGGCAGACGAACTGGGTAGTGGATAATCTCAAAAGGTTAAACCCCCGTTACTCTTTTCGAATTGTCAGCATGAAGACCCAGGGTGATAAAATCCTTGATGTGGCTTTGGCCAAAATCGGCGATAAAGGCCTTTTTACAAAGGAACTGGAGCTGGCGATGTTAAACGGGGAAATAGACATGGCGGTCCACAGTATGAAGGACTTGCCCACTGTTTTGCCGCCGGGCCTGATGGTCGGCGCTATTTGTGAAAGAGTCGACCCCAGGGATGTGGTAATTTCCAGAAACGGGATGACCTTAGACCGGCTGCCGCCGGGAGCCCGGATAGGAACCAGCAGCCTGCGCAGGTGCGCCCAGCTGTTAAATTACCGGCCGGACCTTAAGCTAGACCCTTTACGGGGCAATCTGAATACCAGGATGGCCAAGCTTGAACGGCAAAATCTCGATGCCATTATCCTGGCCGCGGCAGGTGTTGAAAGGCTTGGCTGGGGGGACAGGATTACTGAGCGCCTCTCGCCGGATATTTGCCTGCCGGCGGTTGGGCAGGGGTCAATAGGTATTGAAATAAGGGAAAACGACCGGGAGGTTTACGACATAGTCCGGACTATTAACCATTTCCCTTCCGAGGCGGCCATTAAAGCCGAACGGGCCCTACTGAAAAAGCTGGAGGGAGGCTGCCAGATCCCTATCGGGGCTCTGGGGACAGTGGAAGGAGACCGGCTGACCTTAAGGGGAGTTGTGGCTTCCCTGGATGGGAAAGACCTGGTCCGCGGGAGTATTTCGGGTCCCGCCGGCGAGGCTGTGTCCCTGGGCGAAAAGCTGGCCGGGCAGCTTATCGGGATGGGTGCGGATAAAATTTTAAAATCAGTGAGGCAGGAGTTTTTAAAAGATGAAAACAGGGATTCAGGAAGATTCTAAAAACGGAATTGTTTATTTGGTAGGCGCAGGCCCCGGGGATCCCAAGCTGATCACCCTCAAGGGCCTTGAATGCATCAAGAAGGCGGATGTTATAGTATATGACAGGCTTTCCAGCCCGAGACTGCTGTCCTATGCCAGGCCGGAGGCCGAGTTAATATACGCCGGGAAGTCCCCGGTCAGGCACACCTTAAAACAGGAAGAGATCAACCAGGCGCTGGTGTCAAAAGCCCGGGAAGGGAAGACGGTTACCAGGCTGAAGGGCGGGGACCCTTTCGTCTTTGGACGGGGAGGAGAAGAGGCCGAATTTCTTTTGGCTCATGGCATACCTTTCGAAGTGGTCCCGGGCATTACTTCCGGCATTGCGGTCCCGGCTTATGCCGGAATCCCGGTAACTCACCGGGATTTTAATTCCGCCGTGGCTTTTATCACAGGGAACGAAGACCCCTCCAAGGAGAATACTTCCGTAAAGTGGGACAAAATCGCCACCGGCGTGGAGACCCTGGTCTTCTATATGGGAATGAGCAACCTGCCTCATATTGTGGAAAAGCTCGTTACCTACGGCTGCCCGCAGGATACTCCCGCCGCCGTTATCAGGTGGGGGACAAGGCCCGAACAGCAGACCGTGACGGGAACTCTGGCCAATATCGTGGAAAAGGCCAGGGAAGCTAAAATGGGCCATCCTGCCATAGTGGTGGTGGGAAGGGTCGTGTCTTTAAGAGAAAAGCTGAAGTGGTTTGAAGAAAAACCGTTGTTTGGCAAGAGAATCCTGGTAACCCGCGCGCGGAGCCAGGCCAGTGTGTTGGCTGAAAAGATCGAAACCCTCGGCGGGGAGCCATGGGAGTTTCCCACCATCGAGATTGTCGAACCGGACGATTTTACCCCGCTGGACAACGCCATTGCCGAAATTGAGTCTTACGACTGGCTGATATTTACGAGTGTTAACGGCGTCCAGGCTTTTATGAACCGGATGAGACGCCTGCGAAAAGATATCAGGAATCTTAACAACATAAAAATTGTGGCCATCGGGCCGAAAACCAGGGAGGAAATCGAAAAATACGGTATTTTTTGCGAGTTTATGCCGGAGGAATTCGTCGCGGAAGCCATAATTGAGGTTTTCAGGGGTGAAGAGATCAAAGGTAAAAAGGTTCTCTTACCCAGGGCGGACATCGCCAGAAAAGTACTCCCTGACACCTTAAGGTCCA
>DYZU01000138.1 GCA_022735835.1 Thermincola sp.
AAGCCAGGTGACTGTCAAGGGCCCACGAAGTGGGGGCTCAGCCTTTACCCTTGACTGGCAACTGGCGAGCTGGACAATCTATGCGGCGGTGTTCAGCTTAATCTAGCTGAGGAATTTTACACATGATTTTGGACTTGATCGATTTCAATTGATGTTGAAAAGTAAGAAAAAACAAGAAAAAAAGGAGAATTAAAGTTAATATAGAAGATAAGAAATAGTAAGGATTTAGTTCTTTGCTTAAGTGTACCAACTTTTAATGATATTTAAAATACCATATTAGTTTGCTTAAAAATTTCTTTCAATATGGACGTAGATATGGTAAAATATAATCGAACACCTGTTCGTGCCAAGAAATTACTTGAGTTAATAAAAGAACTTTATCCTCTGGAATTCTTATGAAAATAAAATAGAGGTGGCTTCCATGAGAAAACCTTGGTCCATTTCGACAACTGTTAGAAATCCGGAGAGGTTAAGAGGTTTTTTGTCAGTTTTAAAAGAATTAGAGGGCCACGAATTTGGTAATGACAACCAAATAATATTTCAGATAAAATTAATTCAAAACAAATTATATATTCCTTTGAGGGTTCCTGCAAAATATAAAAAATACTATGAAAATCTTGAAAAGGATATGCCTTATAATGTTGCCGAGGAAATTTTTTACGCTCAAAAATATGTAGATCCGCCAATGAGAGGAAGGCAATCAGCAAATCCGTTAAATAAATTAGGTTTTGCGATAGCGAGGGAGGGATTTGGACCAATACAAATTACCGAATTAGGAAACAAATTTTTAGCGGGCGACTATGATATCGGTTCTGTATTTTTTAAAAGTATGCTAAAGCTTCAATTTCCAAATCCGTGGAGTACCGATTTTTTAAGCACACAAGGGTTTAATATAATGCCCTTTATAGCAACAATGCAGCTTATTTATAAACTTGAGAAAAAAACTGAAAAGAGAGGTTTGGATAGAACCGAATTCAGTGTTTTTGTTCCTACATTAATTAACGCTAACAGAATCGATGAATATGTTGAAAAAATTTTGAGATTTAGAGAAGAAAAAAATAAAGAAAAATATATTTATAATTTCACACGAGAATTTTACAGAATAGAAGAGGTTCCCCCGAAAAAGATAAACAACTTGTTTGACTACGGGGATAATATAATGAGATATTTTAGACTTACTAGATATTTCAAAGTCAAAATGGACCCTTCGGGGTTACATTGGACTATTGATCTAGAACCCTCAAGATTGGTAGAAATAGAGCAACTTTTGGGTATGTATAGTGGTGAAGCTATTGAATTTGTGAATTTAGAAGATTATTTAACCTATCTTTCAGACATTACAAAGCCTGAATTACCCTGGGAAAAAATAGAAAGTTTGAGAAGCATAGCATTATCGTTAATGAACATGACCGTAAACTTTATAAAAACACAAAATATAAAAATTTCTCGAAAAAACCATGAACTGTTAACTACAGATATAAAGATACTCACAAAAGAGCAATTAACAAGCCATATCATCGAAATGAGGAGACTTAAATTACATCTTAAAGAAACAGTGAAGAAGAATCAAATGATGGGTGATTTACAGAAAATTAAAGAGATAATAACTGTTTTACGAGAAACCAAAACATTAAAGAAGTATGAACCAGAACAATTTGAAAAGCTAATAACCGAGGCATTGAAAATAATCAATGATGAAATTTTAATCAAACCAAATTATCCAGTCGATGATGATGGTGAACCTATTTCTCATTCCCCAGGAAACAAACCGGATATAGAGTGCTATTATCAAACCTTTAAAGGAATTTGCGAAGTAACATTAAATACGTCAAAATTACAATGGGTTCATGAAGGACAACCTGTAATGCGGCATTTAAGAGAATTTGAAGATAAGAACAAGGACAAGGAGGTATTTTGTCTTTTTATTGCGCCACAAATTCACAATGATACATATTCTCAATTTTGGATTTCTGTAAAGTATGAGTATAATGGTGTGCCACAAAAAATTGTTCCCATGACAACAGAGCAGTTTGCAGTTCTTTTGGAAACTTTATTAGAACTTATGAAACAAGGTAAACGATATTCTCATAAGGAAATATATGGTTTGCACAACAAAATAGTAAGCGAAACAAAACAATTGAATAGTTTTTCCGAATGGTCGGCTTTTATTCCAGAAGTGATAGCTAAGTGGCAGCGGAGGATGATTTACCAATGAAAATTAATCATATTTATTTAGGAGATTGCCTAAAATTAATGGGTCAAGAAATTGAAAAGGATTCTGTGGATCTCATATACGCCGACCCACCATATAACTTATCCGGAAAAACATTAACTTTAATAAATAACAAAACAGGCGGCCCATTTTATAAAATGAATGAAGATTGGGATATATGGAAATATGAAGATTACTTAGTTTTTACAGAAAAGTGGATTGCTAAATCATGGAATGTTTTAAAGTCTACGGGAAGTTTATATATTTCGTGTACTTATCATAATATTGCAGAAATAATATTTATCGCTAAGAAAATTGGTTTTAAGTTAAACAACATTATAACATGGTGTAAAACCAATGCTATGCCGAATATAACAAAGCGAACTTTTACACATTCAACAGAATATGTTTGCTGGTTCGTGAAAGGTAATAAATGGATATATAATTACAAAAATCTTAAAGAAATGAATCCACATAGAACTAAAGAGGGTAAAACCAAACAATTGAGAGACTTTTTAGATTTTATAGAACTTCCTATCGTTCAAGGTAAAGAAAGATTAAAGGGGCCAAACGGTAGAGCAATTCATCCTACTCAAAAACCAGAAAAATTAATAGAACTAATTATAATTGCTTCGTCAAACGAGAACTCTATAGTGCTTGATCCATTTTTTGGAACAGGTACCACGGGTATAGTGGCAGCCAGACTTAAAAGAAAATGGGTCGGTATTGAGTTAAATGAAGAATATTATAAGGCGGCTTATAAAAGAATATTCGGAAATGAAGGAGTTAAATATGGTTAATATTAAATTACTCAAAGGGAACGCTTTGGAATTGCTTAAAAAAATTGAGGATAAAAGTGTAAATTTAATCTTCGCGGATCCCCCTTACAATCTTTCCGGCGAGAATTATTTAACTTGTAAAAGCGGAAAAATTGCCGTATGTGACAAGGGTTTATGGGATCAGATAGAAAATATCTATGAATTTAACAGTAAATGGGTTCAAGAATGTGTAAGAGTTTTGAAAGATGATGGAACAATATGGATTTCGGGAACCTTACATAACCATCCCTCTATTGGAGTAATCTTAAAGAAATTAAACCTTTGGGTAATAAATGATATTATATGGTTTAAAAATAATGCTCCTCCTTTAATGCAAAAAAACCGTTTTGTACCATCAACAGAACTAATTTGGGTTGCCAGTAAAACTAAGAAATACTATTTTAATTATGAAATCGCAAAAAAATTAAACAACGGAAAACAAATGCGGAATTTATGGGAAATACCCGCCGAAAGGCATAAAACTCCCCATCCCACTGAGAAACCAGAAAAGCTCCTGGAAAGGATAATATTAATTGGAAGCAAAGAAGAAGACACTGTTCTTGACCCTTTTATGGGTTCAGGAACCACAGGAGTTGTCGCCAAGCGTTACAATAGAAATTTTATAGGAATTGAAATTGATGATAATTATTTTGAAATAGCTGAAAAAAGAATAGCAAGTGTCAGAACGGAAGGCATTCTTCTTAAATTATTGGAAAAAATTGAAGTTGGTAATAATATTCAGTTACAATTTCAATCTGGACTTACCACTAAGTAAGGACCTGTATAACCCAACCATAATTTGGGAATAAATACCCCTAAGGGGGTATTTTATGCTTTATTTGAAAGCATTCAATTTACAACCCGTTCTCCGGAGCGGGCAAAAAATCACCGGCCGGTGGGAAAGAAACTCTTACCGGATAGTGAGGCTCCTGGGACAGGGCGGAACAGGGTTGGTTTATCTTGTGCAGAACGATAACGGCGGATTACGGGCTATGAAAATTTCGGCCGATGTAACCGGAATAACTTATGAACACCGCATCCTGGTTTTCCTGAACCGCTGCGGCAGGATAAAAGAACTCGGTATTGTTCCGGAGGTCTACGAACTGGATGATTTTCAAATCGGCAAGACAGTCTATCACTATATTGTAACCCGGTACTGCCCGGGGACAAACCTTGGCACCTGCCTGGGCAGGCTTCGTAACCGTCACGTGGCCGTTATAGGAAAACAGGTCGCCGGATTTCTCAGCCGCCTTCACGAAGAGGGGTTTATCTTTGGAGACCTGAAACCCGGCAATATTGTCTATGATTTCCCGACCGGCAAAATCAATATTATTGATTACGGCAGTGTCAGTGTCAAAGGCCATAGTTTAAAACAATATACCCCGGGTTACGACCGGGCAAGCTGGCAGGTTGGCACCAGAATTGCCGACGAGCAATATGATATGTTTGCTTTAGGAATTCTTCTTACTGCCCTGGCTGTTGGCAAAAGAGAACTGTCTCCCGGGGGCGGGTTGTCAGGGCTTATTTCCCTGGTCACAAGGAGAATCGAGCCGGGACATTTGCAGAAAACTATAGTAAAAGCCCTCAGGCAGGAGGCTGCAGGATGCCGGGAAATTGCCCTGTGCCTGTCGGTGGCGGAAAAAGAAAGCGAAACAGCCAAAAGCGGCAGGGAAAATACCATGTTCGTTCATATTGTAGGAGCGGCATCCGTCATATCCTTTATTTTGAGCCTGGCCTACTACTATCAATAAATTCTTATTACAGGGCAGGAAAAAATAACTCAATGTCGAATGGGAAAACGACAGCCAAACCGGAGAGAGGGTGTTGCCATGCTGGAGCAGGTTAAGGCAACCATTCGGAAGTATCACATGTATGAGCCGGGGGACAGGGTCCTGGTAGCTGTTTCCGGTGGACCTGACTCGGTGGCCCTGGTTCATATTCTCAAACATCTGGCAGGTGAACTGCAGCTGGACCTGTATGTTGCCCATCTTAACCATGGCTTAAGGGGGCAGGAATCACAGGATGATGCGGAGTTTGTCCGCCGTCTCGCCCGGAAGTTGGAACTGCCGGCCGTTATAGAAAGTAAAGATGTGGCCGGCTATGCCCTGAAAAACAAGCTATCGGCTCAAACGGCAGCGAGGGAGATTCGCTACCGTTTTTTTGAAGATGCCGCCAGGCAGCTGGGATGCAACAAGCTGGCCACCGGTCATAATGCCAATGACCAGGCAGAAACAGTTTTGTTCAACTTTTTGAGGGGGACCGGACCGGCCGGCTTGGCAGGCATACCCCCGGTGAGAGACGGTTGGATCACCAGGCCGCTGATAGAAACCAAAAGGACTCAAATTGAGGAGTATTGCCGTGATCACGGTTTGGAACCGAGAATAGATAAAAGCAACCTGAAAAATGTATATACCAGAAACCGGTTGAGGCTTGAATTGATTCCGCAATTGGAAAGGGAATACAATTCTAATCTGGTGGAAACCTTGGTACGGACCGGTGAAATTTTCCGGGACGAAGAAAGTTACCTGGAAGAACTTACCGCCAAATACCTGGATCAGGTCCGTTTACCGGAGAAAACCGGTGAAATAAGATTCGATTTGGAACGGTTTTTGGATTTACCGGCGGCAATCCAGAGAAGAGTTATTCGCCGGGCATGGGCGGAGCTGGCGGGCGCGGAGCATAACCTCGGGTTTACCCACCTGGCGGATTCAATAAACATTCTTCATTACGGGCACACCGGGGCCTCATTGCATTTGCCCTTGGGTATTACTTTAAACAGATTGTACGGACAGTTCAGTCTGTCGCGCCGTTCCAACGAAGAGATTTCAGATTATGAATACGAGCTGAGAATCCCGGGCCAAACTCCGATACCTGAAACGGGATATACAATCCTTTCCGAAATGCTGGAAACAGGTGCGGGCTTCCCAAAAGAAGAACCGGAAGAAATTGTAATAGATTTGGATTTGGTAAAACAGCCGCTCAAGGTCCGCAGCCGCAGACCGGGGGATCGGTTCAGGCCGTTGGGCCTGAACGGTTCCAAGAAGTTAAAGGATTTTTTTATTGACAGCAAGATTCCCAGAACGGAGCGCCGGCTTATTCCTATCCTGGTTTCCGCAGATGAAGAGATAATTTGGGTGGCAGGTTTCAGGGCAGACCGGAGATGGCTGGCCACCGGTGAGACGAAAAGGGCTCTGAAGTTGAAATTATCGCGAAATATTCAAAAACTAAATTGAAAACCAATTTATTTTATGATACAATTACAAAGTATGAAAAATTCTCTCATTTCTTGTCTTGATAGGGGTGGAGTGCTTGAGCCGCATTTTCAAGAACCTCAGCATATATTTATTGATCGTCGTTTTGGCGGTTGCCATTATCAGATACACCTCCCCACCGCAGAAACAGGTTAAAGAGCTGGGCAGCAACGAACTTTTTGCTGCTATTGAAGAAAAGAGGGTAAAAAAGATCAGTATCCAGCCTGATGAGCAGATTATCCATATTTCAGGGGAGTTAAAAGATGGCAAGCCTTTTACATCAACAGGATTTACCCAGCAGATACCCGAACTGACCGCAAAATTAAGGGAAAACAAAATAGACTTTGAATCCCGCCCTGCACCTAAACCACCGTGGTGGACAAATCTTTTCTTTAATTTTCTGCCGATTTTGCTGTTAATCGGAATTGTTTTTTTCATGCTCAACCAAACCCAGGGTGGCGGCAGCAGGGTTATGTCTTTTGGGAAGAGCAGGGCCCGCCTCCACGCGGACGACAAAAAACGGGTCACTTTTGATGATGTTGCCGGCGCCGATGAAGTCAAACAGGAACTGGAAGAAGTTGTCGAGTTTTTAAAACATCCTAAAAAATTTAACGAACTGGGTGCCAAAATACCTAAAGGAGTACTGCTGTATGGCCCTCCCGGCACGGGAAAGACCCTGTTGGCCAGAGCCGTTGCCGGTGAAGCCGGCGTGCCTTTCTTCAGTATCAGCGGTTCCGATTTTGTGGAAATGTTTGTCGGGGTAGGCGCGTCCAGGGTTCGGGATTTGTTTGAACAGGCCAAGAAAAACGCGCCTTGTATTGTATTTATAGATGAGATCGATGCCGTTGGCCGCCAGCGGGGAGCCGGTTTGGGCGGTGGGCATGATGAACGCGAGCAGACTCTCAACCAGCTGTTAGTAGAAATGGATGGTTTTAGTCCTAATGAAGGGATTATAATCATTGCCGCGACCAACCGGCCTGATATCCTTGACCCGGCGTTACTGAGACCGGGCCGTTTCGACCGGCAGATAGTCGTGGATGTACCCGATATAACAGGCCGTAAGGAAATATTGCAGGTCCATATCAAGGGCAAGCCGCTCTCCAATGATGTCGATTTGAGTGTGCTGGCCCGCCGGACGCCCGGTTTTACAGGGGCTGATTTGGCCAACATGGTCAACGAAGCGGCACTGCTGGCAGCCCGTCACAACAAAAAGCTAATCAGCATGGTGGAATTGGAAGACGCCATTGAGCGGGTTGTGGCCGGACCTGAGAAGAAGTCCAAGGTTATCAGTGACAAAGAAAAGAGACTTGTTTCTTACCATGAGGCAGGCCATGCCCTGGTGAGCACCTTGCTGCCTGACACCGACCCGGTCCATAAGGTTTCCATTATTCCGCGGGGACGGGCCGGCGGATATACTCTTATCCTGCCGACCGAGGACCGCTACTATCGCACCAAGTCCATGCTCCTGGATGAAATAGTGGTACTGCTGGGCGGGCGTGTGGCTGAAAGCCTGGTCCTGGGCGATATCAGCACCGGAGCCCAGAATGACCTCGAGAGGGCTACCAGTATTGCCCGCAGGATGATTATGGAATACGGGATGAGCGACGAGATAGGCCCATTGACTCTGGGCCGGAAGACCGAACAGGTTTTTCTCGGGCGGGATATAGCGCGGGACCGGAACTACAGTGAGGAAGTCGCTTTTGCCATTGACAAGGAAGTCCGCAAGATAATCGACGAATGTTATGACAAGGCTAAGCAACTGCTGCAGGAAAATATGGACAAGTTGCATCTGATAGCCAATACTCTCATGGATAAAGAAACCCTTGATTCGGATGAATTCACTGCCTTGATTGAAGGCCGCACGGTGGAAGAAGTGAAAAGAGAAAGGCTGGCCAGGGAAGAAGCTAAAAATAAAGAAAAAAGTGTGATAAATGCACCAAAAGGGCCTGAAATCACATTTAATAAAGAACAGCCGGAGGATAAAGAATCTGACCGGCAAGAAACTGCCAAAAAAGAATAGTTTTTGTTACCAGGAGGGGAAAGCAAATTTGGAAAGAACCTATGTGATGATTAAACCCGATGGCGTCCAAAGAAACCTGGTGGGAGAAATAATTTCCCGTTTTGAAAAAAAAGGTTTCAAGATTGTAGGTATGAAGATGCTTCAAATGGACCGGGCCATGGCCGAAAAACACTACGCGGAGCACATCGGAAAACCGTTTTTTGAGGCCCTTGCCGCCTATATAACTTCGGGACCTGTAGTGGCCATGGTTTTGGAAGGAAAAGACGTTGTGGCAACGGTGCGCGCCATGAACGGCGCCACCAACCCGGCCAACGCGGGGCCCGGCACCATCAGAGGGGACTTTGCCATTGAAGTGGGCAGGAATGTTATTCACGGCTCAGACTCGGTGGAAAGCGCCGAGAGAGAAATTGCCATTTATTTTTCCGCTGAAGAACTGTGTGAATACAGAAAGGTTCTCGATAACTGGATTTATGAAGAATCACCGGAATAGGGGGGCTGTCCCATAATATGCTATCTTCTCAGTTCGGTCAAAAT
>DYZU01000139.1 GCA_022735835.1 Thermincola sp.
AACTAAAAAGAAAGGCTGCCCCAGTTACTTATGGGACAACCCCTTTTTTATACTGTATTCTCCAGGCCTTCAAGGTAACTGTTATATTTATACAAGATGTAATTAACATGGCTCCCTATTTCCTCCAGGCATGTATAATCCCAAACGCCAAATGAAACAATAAAGGATGGTTCGGTACCGGTACCGCAAAATACTTGCGACCCGTGCTGTTTTAACACTTCCAGATCATCCGGCCAGACCGGTCTGCAGCGGTACGGCGCACTGAAGAGATCTTGGGTTACCCTTAACCCCCGTGGTTTGTTGAGAATTACGTTAAATTCCACAGGCGCGGCCGGAGGTGTGAAGGTATACACCGCTCCTAAATAAACAGGCAGCTCTTCGATATATGTAATGTGTGTATAGAGATACCGGTTTTTAATGTTGATATAGTCAACTTTGCACAAATGGATTGTAGCTTCCGCTTCTCCGTGACGCAATAACGGAATGAAACTGGCCCTCTCACTTTCAAAATATCGTTTACCCTTGTCCTTATAGGAAAACACCCCGCAATTCGGGCACTTTTGGGCAGATGACAAAATTTTGGCGTTACATATCGGACACTTCAGCAGTTGTTTGACATTCTCCAGGGAAATTACTTTCTCCCGGGGTATTTGCGTTACTGCCCTATACTCGGGTATCAGCAAAAATCTAAATCTCATCTCTTCTTCATTCCGGCAATCGGTAAAATCATACTCCCGGAAAATGCCGGGCTGGTTTGTTGCTTTGGCGTACATATCAAGAATGAAACGAATTTGTTTTAACCCATCTTCACTGATGTTTGGAAACATGTATACTGATGTCCCGTTTTCAAAACCGAATTTCATTTCGGCATCCAAAATTCCGTTTTGATTTCTTTTTACCACCAGTTCCAACTGTTGTAAACCAAGGTAACCGGGATTGATCTCGCCAAATGCTTTGCTGGCAATTATTACTTTAACCACCTTGTCTCCTTGGGCCAGCTTCATCGTACCATCTCCTGTAACATAATTAGCTATATTGTTCCCGGTTTCAGGCAATAATATCCATTTTTTTCGGAGCTGTCCCATAAATATGCTATTTTCTCAGCCGGCCACATTGGAGGTCGGAAGTTAGAGGTCAGAAGCTGGATTTAAGAGGGAGCTATCCCAAAAGTCAATTTTATGCTTTAGATAAGCAGCAGGGAAAGGGC
>DYZU01000140.1 GCA_022735835.1 Thermincola sp.
CCTGTTTTTGCTCATTTTTCAATATTTTTTAAGCATAGTCGGGATAATTTTCTTTTATAAAATGTTTGATCTGGAAAAACGGATTTGGCATATCCCTTTGCTTTTACCGTTTTTTGCGGTAATGTCTGTCAAATGGCCTGATGCAATTACTGCTTTTGGGTTATTGATTTATGCTTACTTCAGTTTTAAATATCTTAAGATTGGTAAGAAAAATCTTCTCTTGCTGCCCGGGTTAGTATTGGGATTAATGTCTAATTTCAGGTCTGAATACATTTACCTGCCTTTATTCCAGTTTATAACGGCTTTCTTACCTCACTTCCAGAACATTAGAAAACAATACTTAATCTTAACTACAGTAACGTTTGCAGCCATGCTGGCCTGCCTGCTGCCGTGGGCCTGGCATTCATACAGGTATGATTCACAACTGCGTTTTGCGTCAACCAACGGCGGCGGAGTGCTTTACATAACCTTGGGACAACTGCCGAATAATCCATGGGGAATCATTCATAAAGATGAATACGCATTTAGATATGCCCGCTCAAAGGGAGAGGACAATCCTTATTCTGCCGAAGGTGATAAATTGCTGAAGCAGGAATTTGTAAGACTTGTGCGGGAACATCCGGTTAGTTATTTAAAAAAGGTGGGTTACAACTTCTTGTCCTCTTTACGTCATGGTGTATACATTGGTGAATATACTACCTTGGCGATGTTAGATAAGAGACGTTTGGAGATAGAAAACAAGTTAAGCTCTTTTAACGGTAAATTTGAAAAAATAAAATCAATCACCTCTCTTGAACTGAATGAGTCAATGGCTTTTCTGGTAGACAGGATAATTAACAAGATTTTTAAATTGGTTTTTTTCTTTTTGATTGTTTTGTTTATATATTTTTCTATTGCTTATCGAAGTGAAAAAAACAGTTATTTGGTTGGAATGTTGGTATCAATTGTGTTGTACAGGTTTAGTCTAGTTTCCTTAATACAATATGAACCCCGACACATGAATTCGATTTACCTGCTGTTTTGTGGGACGGGAATCTGGGTTATTCGGTCAGTTGAACAATATATTCCAGCGTTTTTAAGTAGAACAAAAAGATTTGTTTTTGGAAACAGAATACAGCTTAAATGACAACGGGGTGCAGGCAAAATTGAAAAATGAAAATGCATTGGTAATTAAAACTGCCATTATTACTCTGATTGCTGTTTTGGTCGCAGCGGAGGTTTTAATGTTTGTCTATGTTAAAGAATTCGGCGTTTTTTACAGGCCATTGACGTTTGTGAAAGAAAAAACAAAAGTATACTTCGAACCGGGTGATCCAAATCTGGATAAAGTGATAAAAAGCAGTATAACAGGAGACTGGAGAAGGGGCGAACTTGAGGAACTTAAAAAATTGGTCTGGCCTGTGGTTAAAGAGAAAAAAACTGACTGGGAAAAAGCGGTAGCTTTGCGGGAGTGGGCAAGAAGCCAGGCGCATAAGCTTGGGCCTTTAGAGTTTCAAGACAGTTTATTTGATTTATTAAACAATATGAATAGTGGAAAAGGCGCCCAGTGCGGCGATTTTGCCGAGCTGTTCATGGCTGCCAGCCACAGCGTGGGAATACCTGCCAGGGAAGTTGTTCTGCTGCGGAATCCCCCGTGGGACAAGTATGATACCCATGTGGCAACAGAGTTGTATATTGACGGTAAATGGGTATTTATGGACCCGACCTTTGACAGTCATTTTCTTATCAACGGTTCCCTGGCTTCGGCCAAGGACATCCAGGATTATTTCCTCTCACCCCGCGAAAACCGGCCGGTATTAGAAAATATCCGGGGCGCTAGAGAATTCCATCCGACTTTCGGGGAATATTACCTGAACCCGTTTTCTCTGTTTAATAATGTGGTATATGTTTTTGATTCGGGATATAAGAGCTCGTTTATTTTCAAGTTCCCCCCGTTCAGGCATTTTCAGCCTCACAGGAAACTGGTAATCCAGGATGAAAATAAGTCAGCTTTTATGCTGTTAAATGATATTGTTTTTCTTTACGATATTGTAATTCCTGTAGTAGTTATAGGTTTGGTTTCGATTCTCTTGATAATGTATTTTTCTGAAAGACGAAATAAACTTAACTATAGGAAATTTTCGAAGCTGACTTTACAGAAATGAGGAACAATCATGTGCGGCATTTGCGGAGTAGTGAATTTTGCCCAAACATTGGAAGTCACAGAAGAAATAATCATTAAAATGCGCGACACCATGGTTCACCGCGGGCCTGACGATGCTGGGACGTGGGTTGCTCCGGACCGAAAAATCGGGTTGGGGCACCGACGGTTAAGCATTGTAGACCTTTCCCATGCCGGAAGGCAGCCCATGTGCAACGAGGATGAGACTGTCTGGATTGTCTTTAACGGTGAGATATATAACCATCGCAGGCTGAGAAAACCCCTGGAAGAAGCCGGGCATAGATACCGGTCCAATACCGATACGGAAACCCTTATACACCTTTACGAAGAGAAAGGAATAGAATTTGTTAATGACCTGGAAGGGATGTTTGCCATTGCCCTCTGGGACAGCAATAAACAAAAGCTTTTCCTCATCAGGGACCGTATCGGCATCAAACCTCTTTATTACAATATCCAGCCTGATAAAATTGTTTTCGGTTCGGAAATCAAGGCTATTCTGGCTCATCCTGCGGTGAGAAGAGACATTGACCCTGTGGCGATGTATCATTACCTGACTTTTGTCACCACCCCGGCGCCTTTCACTATGTTTCAGGATATCAGGAAACTTGAGCCGGGTTGCTATCTTGAAATTGACGGTTACGGTAAAACAGAAAAAGTCCGGTACTGGGACGCAGCCGGCCACGGGGACAGATTTCCCGAATTGCGTACATTAACGGGGCAGGCCCTGGAAGATTACTGCGTCAGAGAGATCAGGAGGCTGCTGACGGAAGCAATTGAAAAGAGAATGATGTCAGACGTGCCTTTCGGCGTATTCCTCAGCGGGGGCATTGATTCCAGCGCCAATGTGGCCCTCATGAGCCGGATGATGGACAGGCCTGTCGATACTTTTACCGTGGGGTTTAAAGAAGAAGAAGAATATAACGAGCTCCAGTATGCCAGGCAGATAGCCCGGGAATTTCAAACCAACCACCACGAAATCCTGATCGGTTACCAGGACCTGATAGACTACCTTCCCAACCTCATCCACCACCAGGACGAGCCTGTAGCCGACTGGGTCTGTGTGCCGCTGTACTATGTGTCAAAGCTGGCCAGGGACAGCGGGACAATTGTTGTCCAGGTTGGCGAGGGGAGTGACGAGCAGTTCTGCGGTTATGACGGGTATATGCATGTGTTGAAGGTTTTCCGGAGATACTGGGGCAAATTTAACAGCCTGTCCCCCGGATTGAAAAAGGCCCTGGCAGCCATTTTGACTCCCCTGGTTGAGTTTACCGGGAAGGGAAAAGGTCAGCTGGATTTGCTCAGGATGTCTGCTCTGGGACAGGACCTGTTCTGGGGAGGGGCTATTGCCTTTCTGGAAAGGGAAAAACGCGAGATTTTGAATGAATTCCTACCGCTGTGGGAAAACCTTTCTTCCTACCCGGTAGTCGGAGAACACCTCCAAAAGGTTGCCGGAAAGGACCTTCTCTACCGGATGATTTACCTCGAACTCAAGATCCGCCTGCCTGAACTTCTGCTGATGAGAGTGGACAAGGTTACAATGTCCACGTCTATTGAGGCCCGGGTTCCTTTTCTGGACCACAAGCTGGTCGAGTTCACCATGAATATTCCCAGTGAACTCAAAACCAAAGGCAATGTCCCGAAATACATCCTGAAAAAGGCCTGTGAAGGGATTATCCCGGACAATATTATCTACAGGAAGAAGATGGGTTTCGGCGCTCCTGTCAGGGAGTGGTTCTGGGACCGCCTGGGTAGATTTGCCGAAGAGACCACCCTGAATTCCGGGTTGATGAAACAGGGGTTCCTTAAATACAGCAGTGTGGCCCGGATGTGGCATGAACATAAAAGCCAGAAAGCCGACCACAGCTTTAAGCTGTGGAACCTTTTAAACCTGGCTATGTGGTACGATTATTGGATTGAAGGAAAAGACAGGTGTTAGACCTTGGGCGTTAAACGTAACATATCATATATTTTGGTCAGCCAAATATTCACTCTGACGATATCCTTTATCTCGAGTATTATTATTTCGAGATATCTGGGACCACATGGTAGAGGGGTATATTTTCTGATTATAACTACTGTACAACTTATTTCTATAATTGGAAACGTTGGATTAGGAACAGCCTTTGTTTATTTTCTAGGTAAAGGTACATATGAAAAAAAGGAAATCACAGGGTTAGCTTGTTTATATACCATATTTGCCAGTTTGATTACTGCTTTTTTACTTTATATTGGACGGGATATAATGACTAACACTATTTTAAGAGGTTTAGATAAATGGTTAATTTGGATTATAGTAATACAAATTCCATCTGTATTTATACAGTACTTTTTCACAAATATTATGATTGGTTTAAATAAATTTTTACTTTCTGCCTTTGTAAACTCGGTACTTGCAGTAATTTCGTTAGGAACTATTTTCTATTTCTTAGTACTGAATAATGCTGGCTTGAATGGAATATATAAACAAATGGTTTTATTCTCTTTTATTTCTTTAACCTTGTACATTATAATTCTTGTTAGAGCAACAGGTGTGACTCTAAACGTTAATTTTAATATTATTAAAGACAGTTTTAGTTACGGAATGAAAATATTTGTGGGTTTCATAGGTTACCAAGTTCTAAATAGGTTAGATATGTATATTCTAAATTATATTTTAGGGCCTGCAAGTATAGGATATTATACATTGTCCACAAGTTTAGCCGAAAAAATATGGTTGGTTGATTCGAGCATAGGACAAGCAGCTATACCTAAAATAACTTATTTAAAACCAAGTGAATCTGCTCAATTAATTGCAAAAGTATGTAGAACCTCTATTTTTTCAATGTTTATAATTGCTTTGATAGTTGCACCTTTTTCAAAGTTATTAATTACTTTTTTATATGGAGTAGAATTTAAACCATCAGTGGTACCTTTTATTATTCTGTTACCAGGCGTAACAATCATGGGCATAAGGAATGTTTCTTATTACTTTTCAATGCAACAAGGAAGGCCTGGGATTACTACTAAATACACTATTCTAGCTGGTTTATTGAGCATTCCTGTTTATTTAATTTTAACGATTTATTTTGGAATTATTGGAGCTGCACTTGCAAGTAGTTTTTCATACATTATTACTGCTGTTTTAGCAACTTGGTACTTTAAAAAAGCAACTAATGTGGTAGTCACCGAACTTTACGTGATGCGTCTAAGTGAAATAGTGTTTTATTATAAAGAGTTCAAAAACTTTTTTTTGAGGATGATAAAATGAGTAATTATGATATGAAGAAGTATTGGAACAATCTCTATAAACAAAGAGGCCAACTAAATGAACTTTTAGATAATGAAGGGCTCTTAACCGTTTGTCATCCTGATAAGCCTTTGTATTATAATAAATTATTTGATTTCTTTGAAAAAAAAGCTTTCAGTGAAACAATCCAAAAATGTGGTTTATTACTAAACAAAGTAGTATTAGATATTGGCAGTGGTACTGGTAGATGGGTTAAAAAATTTGTTGCACTGGGTGCGACTGTACATGGAATAGATATTGTTGAAGAAGCAATTAGTAAGTTAAAAAGGAAAAATTTACCTGGAACATCGTTTCAGGTAATGTCAGCAGATAAGTTGAAATTTCCTGATAATTATTTCGATGTTGTTAATTCTATTGTAGTCCTATTACATTTACCATATGAAAAGCAGGAGAAAGCAATTGCCGAAATATGTAGGGTAACTAAAAATGGCGGCAAAATATTATTAATAGAATCAACTTTTATGAAGAATTATCCTGAACATGTTTTTCCAAATACTCCTCAAAGATGGATATCACTTTTTCAAAAGCATGGTTGTAAATTAATAATTTATAAAGGACAGGAATATTTTCCTCTGTTAAGATTATTCGATTGTTTATATAAGACAATAAAAAAAATTACCGAAAAAGATGCTAAGGATAGAAGTACTATTGATTTGTCTTACAATACTCAAAAAAAAGCTGGTATTGTCAAAACACTGTTAAAAAAGGTGTTTAGTCTTAGTGAAAGAATTACTGTTTATTTATCCTATCCAATTGAATACGTTTGCCCATATATTTTCCCATCGAGTTTTTCACGTCATGGTATCTTTTTATTTGAGGTTATCAAATGATCACTAAAAATACAAAAAGACATATGAGGTAGAAAAAAGTGCAATGTAATTTGTGTTGTTCTGAAAACATTTTATTAAAATTTACGAAAAGATATGATAATAAATACTGGCGTATTTATGAATGTCAAGAGTGTCAAGTAGAGTATGTTTGTCATAACTATAGCCAGGAAGAAGTATTGGAAATTCAAAAATCTTATTTTAACTTAAACAATACGAGTACAGACAATTCAATTTACTGGAAGAATGAATTAGCAATAATTATGGCAATTGGTTATAATTCAGGTGCTATATTAGATGTTGGTTGTAATGATGGACAATTTTTATCTATTTGTTCTACCCCCTGGAAAAGATATGGAATAGAGTTATCCACTGCTGGTGATTTAGCAAGGGAAAAGGGTATTACGGTAATTAATAAGGAGATAACTGAATACAAATTTCCTGATAATTTTTTTGATGTGGTTACAATGTTTGCAGTTATTGAACATTTAAAAGACCCTAAAGGTTTGTTAAAAGAAATTAACAGAATCTTAAAGCCTGACGGTTTGGTAGTAATTATGACTGGTGATAAAAACAGTTTTAAAGCAAGAACAAAGGGAGAAAATTGGCATATGTATTGTCCGCCAATTCATTTGTGGTTTTTCTCACGAAAATCTTTAGATTTACTTGCTGAAAGTTGCGGTTTTAAGAGCATATATCATAGATACACAAGTGGTGGAATGTACTGGTCAAAAAATAGATTATTTCAGATAATTGAAAAATGTTTTGTAAAAAGCATATTTGAAAAATGGTTTAAACAGATTCCTTTTTATGACCATTTATATGCTTATTATCGAAAGGAACAATGATATGAAGATTTTAATACTTGGTTGCTATCCGCCACCTTATGGGGGAGTATCCATACATATAGAAAGGCTGTCCAGATACTTGATTAATTCTGACAATGTAACGGTTTTAGGTTCCACGTCTACCGACCCTAAATGCAATTTTGTAGAGCGCTGGAATGGACGATTAGTAGATATATTAAATAAATTGATGTCGCGAAATTATGATATAATTCATGACCATACCCAGTACTACCAGTTTCATTCAATAATCAGCTCTATATTGTTTCTCCTTATAATGATAATGACTAGGTCCCGTTGGGTGCTTACAATTCATGACGGGACATACCCCGACAGGCTTAACAACGCAAGTATAATCAAAAAAGTCCTAACCCGTTTCTTTTTTAAAAATGTGACAGCGATTATATGTATTAACGACCAGTTAAAAAGCTTGGTTCATGAATATGGAGCAAACCCTTCAAAAATATACCTTATCAAAAGCTTCTTACCAATAGAAAGACATCTGGTTGAGCTTCCTCCGGAGGTTCATGCTTTTATAACAGAACATAATCCCGTAATAGTCTCCGCGGGAGCTTTCGACAAAATATATAACTTTGATTTAATTGTTCAAGCAACAGAAAGAATTGCTAAACACTATAACAATATTGGGTTGATACTAGTAGATGGGAATTTTGCTTCCGACAGTTGTCTTCAAGATAATGTACAAAGATTCATAGATGAGTTTGGCCTCTGCCAAAATGTTTTGATTTTAAAAGATGTACCAAATCCTGTAGCACTTACGATATACGACAAAGCCGATCTTTTTATTAGAGGTGCATTCCCCGATGGTGATGGTATTTCTGTACGGGAATGCTTGTACCTCGGGACGCCGGTATTGGCCACCGATACAGGCCTTAGGCCCGCAGAAGTTGTGACATATCAGCATGATAACATTGATGATTTGGTGGAAAAAATTATTTGGATTTTAGAAAACCGGACAAAAAACAGTAAACTGGAAACAGTTATGAAAAACGAAGCGGAACAAAACTTTAACAAAATATATGAACTTTATAAAAAGGTTGTTTCCAGTTAAGTATAGGAGCCAAAGACTATGATTGCTTAGAGCAAGTAACGGAAATTTTGTACATAAAGTTGATTGTGGAGAAACTATATGAACAGCATATTCGGGAAAATCAAAAAAGCGGCAGCTATGCCTAAGAACGAATTGGCCGCGAAACTTGCAGAGAAAGCCAGAGAAAAGTTGAAACATGCGAAGCAGCGGTATATTCCGGCGACGATTACCGACAGGCAGTTTTGCAAATACTTTAACTGCAGCGATTCTCCTCGGCTTATTACCCTGTTCAGGGACAGGCATAAGTCTGATTTCTTTTTTCACCCCGGACAAAAAGAAGAATACATAAGTTTAATCAGAGAACATTACCCTGGGGAGATTGAGAACACAATCCGGCGGGCTGACCTGGCCTGTCAGCATGTGTTTGACCTGCTGGGCTCGGGGCCGGTCCACCTCGGTCCGAAAATTGACTGGCACAGGGACTTCAAGAGCGGCTTCCGCTGGGACCCGAATGGTTATTACGTGAACAAACATGAGAAATACGTTGACTTTTACAATAATGCCGACCCCAAGGTGCCCTGGGAACTGGCCAGGTTCCAACACGCGGTGGATTTGGGTAAGGCATACTGGTATACGGGTGACGAAAAGTATGCTTTGGAATTTGTCAGCCAGGTACAATCCTTTATTGACAACAATACCGTAAACCTGGGCATTAACTGGGCCTGTCCCATGGATGTGGCTATCAGGGCCGTAAACTGGATCTGGGGTTACCACTTCTTTTTGGATTCCCCGTCCCTGAAGAAGGATTTTCTGCTTAAGTTTTACAAGTCCCTTTTCCTCCACGGCAGGTTCATCATAAACAACCTGGAATGGTCCGAAATAAGGGGCAATCACTACCTTTCCGATATTGTAGGACTGGTTTACCTGGGCCTTTTCTTTCCGCCTTCCCGCGAAAGCGCCTTTTGGTTTGCAAAAGGGTATAATTCACTGCAGGAAGAGATGTATTTTCAGGTAAATCCTGACGGGACAAATATAGAGAACTCAATGAGCTATCACCGGCTGGTTCTCGAGTTGTTTCTCTCATCCGCCCTTTTATGCGAAATAACCGGTAACAGGCTGCCAGGCGAATATTATGACCGGCTGGAAAAGATGTTTGAGTTTACCTGCGCGTATACGAAGCCTGACGGGAAGGCGCCCCAGATGGGTGACTCCGATGACGGGAGGCTTCACAAGCTGGGCGCTTTTGAGTTCCTGGATCACCGGTACCTGTTATCGGCTGGAGCCGTAATATTCAAGCGACCTGATTTCAAAAAGGCCTCCGGCGGGTTTCATGAAGAAGCCTTGTGGCTTCTGGGTCCCAAGGGTTTGGCTGATTACAGTGTAATCCCGGACAGGAAAACCATTCCGGCGAACGAGAGCTTCTTTTTCCCTGACGGCGGGTTCTGCATAATGAGGTCGGGAGACAGGTTCCTGATGATAGACCGCGGAGATGTGGGGCTCAAAGGCTGGGGTTGTCACGGGCATAACGACATCTTCAGCTTTGAACTGTATGCGGGAGACAGGACACTGATAGTTGACCCCGGAAGCTATATCTATACCGCCGATTTTGCCAGCCGCAACCTGTTTCGCAGTACTGCCTTCCACAATACTGTAAGAGTTGACGGCCAGGAAATAAACCCTTTTGACGAGAAGCTTCCTTTTACTTTGTTTGATACTGCTAAACCCCGGGTTATTAAATGGGCAAGCAATGAAAAACATGATTTGTTTGAAGGAGAGCATTACGGATACCGGAGGCTTGTCCGGCCGGTAATCCACAGGCGCTGGATAGTATTTGTGAAGAGCAGGGGTTTCTGGATAATGAGGGATATCCTGTTGGGCGAAGGGGAGCATAATGTAGAACTGAACTTTCATTTTTCCCCCGGGATTGTGGAAGCCCTGGACAGACAGGCCGTCCGGACATGTTATCCCGGCGGGACGAACCTGCTGCTTTTCCCGGTATATCCGGCCGGAACTGCTTTGGACCTCATTGATACCTGGGTTTCATACAGTTACGGGACCAGGAAGGCCGCCCAAAAGGCGGTTTATACCTGGTCAGGTCCGGCAGGCGTTGAGTTCCTGACGGTTCTTGTCCCGTTTGAGGGCGGGTGTCCTGACTTGGAAGCGGTATATGAAACTGCCGTTACAGAATTAAAACTGGTCAATGATTGGGGGGAGAATGAATGAAACAGGTTTTATCCGGTCCGGGCGGTATAGTGGTGGAAGAAATTCCCGCTCCCGTATGCGGTGAGAACCAGGTGCTGGTAAGAAATATGTACTCTTTGATCAGTGTGGGCACAGAACTTTCTTCCATCAAAAACGCTGAGGACGGCAACAAAAATCCGTTGCTTCGGGCTATTGAAAAGCCGGAACTGGTTACCAAGGCTGTCAATAAGCTGAAAAACGAGGGCCTGGGAGCCACAATAAAGGCTATCAGGGGACAGGGAAGACTTAACCTTACCGCTTTGGGTTATAGTTCCGCGGGAATAGCTATCGAAGTCGGCAGGGACATAAAGGATATTGCCGTGGGGGACCTGGTGGCCTGTGCGGGGGCAGGGATTGCCTCCCATGCGGAAATAGTGGCAGTACCCAGAAATCTCCTATGTAAAGTTCCGCCCGGCGTCGAGGCAAAGGAAGCGGCGTTTGTTACACTGGGGGCTATTGCCATGCAGGGGGTGCGCCAGGCTAAAGTCCAGTTCGGCGACAATGTGGCGGTCATGGGGCTCGGTTTGTTGGGACAGATCGGGATACAGATTCTTAATGCTGCCGGTTGTCATGTTATAGGCATCGACCTTATGGAAGACCGGGTCAGGCTTGGCCTGGAACTCGGCATGGAAAAGGGAATATCCGACCTCAACGTTGCTGTTGACGAGGTCTTGAAATTCACCCAGGGGTACGGCGCCGATGCCGTGATCATTTATGCGGCTACCCCCAGCAGCGAACCTGTCCGCCAGGCGATGCAGATGGCCCGGCGCAAAGGCCGGGTGGTGGTAGTGGGAGCAGTGGGCATGGACCTTGAACGCTCACCGTTTTATGAAAAAGAGCTGGATTTTACCATTTCGTGTTCGTACGGTCCGGGCCGGTATGACAGGAATTATGAACAGAAAGGGATTGACTACCCGTACGGGTATGTACGGTGGACGGAAAACCGCAACATGCAAGAGTTCCTCTCCATGATCAAAACCAGCCGGGTTAACTTAAAACCTCTCATCAACCTGGAATTTTCGTTAAACCAGGCCCCTGAAGCTTACAAGTCACTGCAGGACCCCGAACTAAAGCCATTGGGAGTGCTGTTCAAATATGAAGAAACCCATACCCCATGGGGGAAAAGGGCTGTATATGTGAGCCCGCGGAAGACTGTAGAGGGCAAGATAAGGACAGCGGTAATAGGCGCCGGGGGATTTGCCCAAGAAATGCATTTGCCTAATCTCAAACAGCTAAAAGAATTTGAGATAAGGGCGGTGGTCAGCGGGACAGGGGTCAACGCCAAAAAGGTCGCCGGTATGTTTAACGCTGGCTACTGTACTACGGATTACCGGGAAGTCCTGGAAGACCCTGATGTGGATATGGTTATTATAGCTACCAGGCACAACCTGCATGCCCAGATGGTGATTGAAGCGGCAAAAGCCGGCAAGCACATCTTTGTTGAAAAGCCTATTGCCATGACTGCGGACGAATGTAAGGCTGTGGAGGAAGCCCTGGAAGAATATCCGGTTCATCTGACCGTTGGGTTCAACCGGCGTTTTGCTCCCCTGGCCCAACAGGTTAAAAAGATCCTGGAACATCGGAATGGCCCTTTATTTGTCAACTACCGGGTCAACTCGGCCGGAATGAAAGCCGACCATTGGATTAATGACCCCGTGGAAGGCGGTGGGGCAATAATAGGGGAAGGATGCCACTTTATAGATTTCTTTAACTGGTTAACCGGCAGCGAACCCAAAGACATTACTGCCCGGATGCTTTCCTCCGGAAATGCGTCGATTGTTGATGCCAATAACGTGGCGGCAACGCTCACTTATACCGATGGTTCCCTGGCGTGTTTACAGTATGTAACCATTGGCCACCCGGCATTTCCCAAAGAACGTGTGGAAATCTTTGTGGATGGAGGGGTCATCCTCCTGGATGACTTTAAAGAATTAAGTTTTACCGGCATTTCAGGACAGAATAACAAGCTGTCCAGAATTGAAAAAGGCCAAATGGAAATGATGGAAGCCTTTGGAAAATTATTAAAGGGTGTCGAACATCATCCAGATTTGCCCGATGTCAGCGAAGGTGTTAAAGCGACTCTCATTACCCTAAAGATTAACGAGCTGTTGGGAAAACCTGTTACCTGTCAGGCGGAAAGGACCTAGATACCGATGAAGATTCTGATGGCTGAATACCTGGATTGGGAGTCTGCTTTTAAGGTTGGCAGTCACCATTATGCCGGCAGTTTTCTTAAAGACGGCAATTCTCTGCTGTGGCTGTCCGGATACTGGCACCCGCTTCAGCTACCTAAAACCGACCAGGTTTACAGGCGCCGGTTCAATTTATGGAAATCCGGGGGAAGACGGCCCTATCCCAATTTGTTGACTTATTCGCCATTGTCGCTCTTGCCTTTCAGAGATTACCCTTTTTTTCGTTCCCCCTGGGCCGCGGAAAGCAGCCTCAGGTTTACTTTTCCGCAATTGAAAGGATGGCTCCGGCGGCATAACTGGGACAGTGTTGACATTCTCTGGATTACAAGCCTGCAGTACACTTATTTAAAAGATATGGTCAGGCATAAAAAACTTGTGCACCGGATGGCTGACCTGGTCACGGGTTTCCGGGGGGTTCCTTCCCATGCTGTGGAACTGGAAAAGGACCTGATCCGGCTGGCGGATTTGCTTATTGTTACCGCCAAAAACCTGCTGAAGCGCGCGAAACAATACAGAGAGGATGTCCTTTACCTTCCCAACGGAGTGGATTTTGATCATTTCCACAATTATTTTGGACCTGAGCCTGGTGATTTAAAAGATATACCTCATCCCAGGGTCATATATGTGGGGGCAATCACTCACTGGTTTGACAGCGAAACGGTGTTAAAGGCCGCCCGAAACTTGGAAAAATTTTCATTTATATTCATAGGTCCCATAGAAACAGACATTTCGGCGCTCACCGATTTATCCAATGCCCATTGGCTGGGACCCAGAAGTTATGATGTGGTTCCGGCATATTTAAAAGCAAGCGACGTGGCAGTTATTCCGTTTATATCAAACAGCCTGACAAATTCGATCCACCCTATAAAACTGTATGAGTACTTTGCTGCGGGACTACCGGTGGTAGCGGCTTATCTCGAGGAAACCGCGGAAATTAATTCACCGGCCTTTCTGGCCAAAAACGCGAATCAATTTACTGAAGGAATATTAAAAGCCGTGATGGATCCGGTAGAGAAGCAACGGTTTATCGAATTTGCCAGGGCTAACAGCTGGAATGAAAGATACAAGCAGCTGGTCCGGCATCTCGGTTGATGGTGATCCGAAGTAGTTATATAATTATTGCGGAGGTTCGTATGAACCCGAAATTAAATCTATTGTACATCAGCAGTTTGTATCCCCCATACATTATCGGAGGGGCAGAAATAATGGCCTCTTATCTGGCTGAGTACCTGGCGGATGAGGGGCACCGGGTCACTGTCATTTCTACAGAAGACCCCGGAGTTTTGCGGGGTAAGGTATTTGACCGCTGCTTACAAAACGGGGTGGAAGTAATACGGGTGTTTCCGAAAAACCTTTATTGGATTTACAGGAAAGGGAACCCCTCGCTTATCAGCAGGGCTTTCTGGCATGCCAGGGATGCATGGAATTGGGACGCCGCCCGTAAGATAGGTCAAATCATTGCGGAAGTCAGGCCTGATATTGTGCATACCCATAATATCGACAGCTTTTCTCCGGCGGTTTGGTATGAAGCGAGAAAATTGGGGATCCCGGTAGTTCATACGGCCCACGACCTGCATCTTCTGTGCCCGCGCGCTACACTCCTCAAAAGGAACGGGGAAGCATGCACCGAAGCCTGTCTGATCTGCAAAATCTACCGTAAATGGCATGTGACGAGGGCATCGGCAATTGATGTTTTTTCCGCTCCCTCGCAGCTCCTGCTAAACCTGCACATGAAAATGGGGGTGCAGGCTGGACAGTTCCGGGTCGTTCGCAACGGTATACCAAATATGGTATCAAAGCCGGAAGACCCCGTTGAATCCAAGGACGATAGGATGCGGTTTCTGTACATTGGTCAACTAACTGTTAACAAGGGCATACATATACTTCTAGAGGTATTTCGTCAGCTTCCCATGGATATTCCCGTAATTCTAAACGTGGCCGGCCGGGGCCAGCTTGAGCCGGAAATTGCACAAGCCGCCCGGCAGGACCCTAGAATAAACTTTTATGGGTTTGTTTCTGGAAGTAAAAAACGGGAGTTGTTTGATTCCAGCGATTTTCTAGTTCTTCCGAGCATATACAACGATAATGCCCCAATTTCCATCCTGGAAGCTTACAACGCCGGAGTGGCCGTCATTGCCAGTGATATAGGCGGGCTATCGGAGCTGGTAAACCACCGGAAAACCGGATTACTTTTCCCAGCGGGGGATAGCCAGGCTTTATGTTCTTTAATCCTGGAGCTGGTGGCCCAACCACGATTTGTGCGCGAATTAAAGGGCGGCGCTCGGAAAATAAGCGAAAATTATACTGTTGAACGCATGGCTAAACATTATGCGGAAATCTATCACAGTCTGAAGAGGTAATTCCCATGCGGAAGATTTTTATCAACGCCCGGTTTCTGACTCAGCCTGTCACTGGCGTACAGAGGTATGCCGGCGAACTGGTTAGGGCGCTGGATACCTTGATATTTAAAGGAGAAATAGACCCGGAAAAATATTCCTTTATTTTGCTGGCTCCCCGGCAGATAAGGCATGAACTTGACCTTAAGTGCATGCCCGTTAAAACGGTAGGCCGCCTGAAAGGCCATCTCTGGGAGCAGGTGGAGCTGCCGTTCTACTCCAGGGGAGGCCTGTTAATCAGTTTGTGCAACACCGGTCCCCTGCCGAAGCGCCGTCATCTTGTGACCATTCATGACGCTGCTGTTTTCGGTTTTCCGCGGGCATATTCCTTTGCTTTCCGCGCCTGGTACAGGATACTCCTGACAGGCCTGGGCATAACGGCCGACCGGGTTTTGACGGTTTCCTCGTTTTCCAAAAAAGAATTGATTAAATACTGCGGGATCAGTGAAAAGAAACTGCAGGTTATTTATGAAGGCCGGGAGCATGTCTTTCATGCCGACCCGGACGATACAGCGCTAAAGAAATACAATTTACGTGATAAAAGGTACGTGTTTGCTGTGAGCAGCATGAGCCGGCATAAAAACTTTTCCGCTGTTGTCAGGGCTGTCGAACTCATGGGTGACGGTTGCGATTTCGATATTGTCATTGCCGGCGGGGCCAATCCGAGAATATTTTTGCCGGCGGCTCCTTTGACGGCGCGGGTTATCCATGTAGGTTACGTTAACGACGCCGAGCTGAGAGCGCTTTATGAACATGCGGCCTGCTTTATTTATCCTTCATTGTACGAGGGCTTCGGCCTCCCTCCCCTCGAAGCCATGGCCTGCGGGTGCCCGGTGATCGTATCTGACAGGGCATCGTTGCCGGAAGTATGCGGTGACGCGGCATTGTACTGCGACCCTCACAACCCCGCTGACATCGCCGACAAAATTAAGCAGTTGATGAATGACAA
>DYZU01000141.1 GCA_022735835.1 Thermincola sp.
CCGAACCCACACTGATTTTCTTGAGCTTAAAATTGTACATCCTACATTCCCCCCGGTTTTGACTTGGATTAAACTTTCCATTGTCAATTGTCAATTGAAAAAACCCATCCCCCCAAAGGAACAGGCTTTACTCTACCGCCGCAACTATACTGCAACCTGGCAGTCCTGACCCTTCGGCCGTAGACCCATGGCTTTGCGCCCCATGCTTTCGCATGGTTTGCCAAACGATATAAGTATTTGTCGAATTTTTCCTGTTTAATAAAATACTCCCTCGACTGCCTGAATTCCTGCGTTGATGCGGCTTAATTAATCGTGTAATTCCGACTGTTTTCGACAATTTTCCCGTTTGCCTTTCCCTATGGTTTCCTTTGTGCTCTCCGCGCCTTCTGTGGTGAGTTTTTACCGGCAGGAAGTGTTTTTGCATGCCTAATTTCGAAGAGGGATTATTCCTGTTTGACCCACTAATAACAATGCTGTCACAAGTACGGCCATCGCCAAATTAATTCCAAAAGGAATTTTTTCTTTTTTGCGCCGGTAATACAGAGCTACAAGCACACTGACCAGCACCATAAATATTCCGTAAACATATGTGTAAATGATTATGTAAGCAGCCGGGATAATTTCGGCAAATACCTGAAACCCAAAAAATACTATAATCGAAATATTGTTCGGAATACCTTCATATTCTCTCTTTTTAATTAACATAACAGTTAATACAATCTGCAGTCCTATCACTACCAACCCTGTAAAAAAGAATATTTTTTCCATCAAAAACTCCCTCCTCAGCAAATTGGTGCTTTTGTTTCAATGCCAATTCTTAATTAACCCATTCCGGATTTGATTTACCCGTCTTATCAACCGGTGGGAGCAAAATTCAGCTTTCAGCTCTCTGCTTTTTGATGAAAATTTACGGCCACATACAAAATTGATGCAAAAGCTGTCTTCCGGGCAGGGTCCTCCTTATCTGTATGATACTGCAGCAAAAACTTGTCGTCAAAGAAGAAACTCTCTTTGGCCATGTCAGTTGCTTCTTTCTTCGACCACGGCAGGTTTTTGAACGGTTTGTCTATTTGACATACAAATCTGCCATCCTCTTGAAAGACTTTGTACCGCCTCTCAAAAATATCCGCTTTTATATAACCTATCTGCTTACCCGAAGGGTCCGTAATTCTGACCAGATGTATCCCGGCCTCCCAAAGGTCTTTTACCCGTTTTCTCTGCCTCCGGTAGACAGCCAGCAGATTTCCCTCCGGATCGTAAACTTTAAACTTGGGAGTTAATATTCCAAACTCCTGCCTGTATTTTTGTATTACCTGCCCGGACAAATCCTTAAGCTCCGCCGAAAACCCAATAATTGCATAAAGCCGGTAGAAGAAATTGATAATACCCTTATGCCATTTAGTCTTTTCTTCAAAGAACCCGATTGGTTTTTTCCCTTCCCCTTCCACAGCATAAATTTCATAGTTAAGCGTAAAGTTAAATCTGTCTTGCTTTACAGATATTGTGTCAAACCGAAATATATCGGGCGGCCCCTGTTCCTCTGAATATTCAAAGGGCTTTTTCCCGGATTGCCTGACTAACGTTATTGCGATAAAAGAGATAAATAAAAATAAAGCAGCTATAAGCTGAAATTTGGTTTCCCAACTCAATTTTTCATCCTCCACCGCGGTACATTCATCTTTCCCTGACCCTGAAACAGCGCCGGATTCCCCTTACCCCTGTCGCGCTGCCGCAAGCTTCACGAATGCAGCTTCGTCCAACCCGTGCTGTCACACAACCAAAAAACCCGCCCCGCAAGGGACAGGCCATCTTGTACCGGCAACAGGGCGCAACAAAATTAACACAGTCCCTTTTCGGTTTAACACTGTGCTTCTGCTCACCCATCTCCCGCAAAACTGATTCAAATTTCCGGAACTTTA
>DYZU01000142.1 GCA_022735835.1 Thermincola sp.
ACGCCGCTCTCCGGAACACACCTGCCCGTCCTTCGGTATTTTTTGACGAATCTTTAAGCAAGACCGCCTATTTATGGGACAGCCCCTTTTAAAGAAAAGGTTAGTTTAGCCAGCACCGACTTGTATTTCTGATAATCACTGTCGCTGAACAGGACAAACCTGACTTCGTCCGGCGAATTCTCTTCCCGGGCGAATTCGATAACTGCGGACAGGGCTGTTTCCGCCGCTTTTTCCACAGGGTACCTGTAGGCTCCCGTACTGATAGACGGAAATGAAACCGATTTTATATTATTTTCTTTGGCTAGGCGGAGGCTGTTATAATATGCGTTTCTCAGCAACCGGGCCTCACCGGCATTTCCCCCGTGCCAGACCGGCCCGACAGTATGGATAACATATTTAGCATTTAAAATTAACTATTGACTTTCGACGGCCTCTTCTGGGAGGCCGCTTTTCTATGCTGCCGCTCCTTGGAATGTTGTGCATAGAAGACGGGGAGGAGGATAAACTAGAACTTAGGCTGCTAATTATGAGCAGGAGGGGAGTTCGGTGCTAGAACAAAAGCAAAATCAACGGCCGGGAAAAGACGAACACGATGAGAAACTGGCCAAGCTGAATGAAGTTATTGAGGAGTTCAAAGGACAACCCGGGGCCCTGATTCCGGTGTTGCACAAGGCTCAGCAAATATACGGGTATCTGCCCGAAGAGGTGCAGTATCATATTTCTCAAGGTTTAAAGGTTCCCCTGGCTGATGTTTACGGTGTGGTTACTTTTTATGCCCTGTTTACCATGCAGCCCAGGGGAGAGCATAATATTGCGGTTTGCCTGGGGACGGCCTGCTATGTCAAAGGGGCAGGCGAACTGGTCGGCAAAATTGGGGAGGAGATTGGGATTAAAATCGGTGAAATCAGCAAGGACAGAAAATTCAGCCTCGAAGGGACAAGGTGTATCGGGGCCTGCGGGCTGGCCCCGGTCGTGACAATAAATGATGAGGTTCACGGCCGGCTGAATGCCGACCAGCTGGGCGAATTGCTTCAGAAATACAAATAATAATCAATAAACTGGCCACTGGCCACTGGAGTTAAGGAGGGCTGTTTTTCGGTGGCTCACAGTTCACATATTCTTATCTGCCGCGGTACGGCCTGTATATCATCCGAGAGCCGGGAAGTGCAGGCTGAAATGGAAAAACAATTAAAGGACAGGGGTATGGAAGACCGGGTCCGGGTAGTCCACACGGGATGTTTTGGTTTTTGTGCCCGCGGGCCGGTGATGGTTGTCCTGCCAAAAGGTACGATGTACTGCGAGGTAAGAGTCGAAGATGTAGAGGAGATTATAGAGCGGCATATCCTGGGCGGGGAGGTTGTGGAGAGGCTGCTTTACAAAGACCCCGAGACTGAAACCGTCACTGAAAAAATTGATGAAATCGGTTTTTTCCGCAAGCAGGTGCGAATAGCTTTAAGAAACTGCGGGCGGATCAACCCCGATGACATCCATGAATACATTGCCCGGGACGGTTATAAAGCTCTTGGCAAAGTGCTGACCGAATATACTCCCGCAGAAGTAGTGAACGTTATTAAGAAGTCCGGCCTGAGAGGGAGAGGAGGGGGCGGTTTCCCGACGGGGTTGAAATGGGAACTGACCAGGAAATCTCCCGGTGATATAAAATATGTAATCTGCAACGCTGACGAGGGGGATCCGGGCGCCTTCATGGACAGGAGCATCCTGGAGGGAGATCCCCATTCCGTGCTGGAAGCCATGGCTATAGCCGGTTACGCTATAGGTGCCCGCCAGGGCTTTGTGTATGTCCGGGCCGAATACGCGGTAGCAGTCGACCGGTTGAGCGCCGCCGTCAAGCAGGCGAGAGAATTAGGCCTGTTGGGGAGGAACCTGTTTGAGACCGGGTTTGACTTTGACGTGGATTTGCGGCTGGGCGCCGGAGCGTTTGTCTGCGGCGAGGAAACGGCGCTGATCACCTCTATAGAAGGCAACCGGGGAGAGCCGAGGCCGCGCCCGCCGTTCCCCGCCCAGAAAGGGTTATGGGGCAGGCCCACCCTAATCAATAATGTGGAAACCCTGGCCAACATACCCGCAATAATTTTGAACGGCGCCGAATGGTTTGCGGGCTTCGGCACCGAAAAGAGCAAAGGGACCAAGGTATTTGCCCTGGCGGGGAAGATAGGGAACACAGGACTAATTGAAGTTCCGATGGGTATCTCCCTGAGAGAAATAATATATGATATCGGAGGGGGAATTCCGGGAGGACGGGAATTCAAGGCAGCCCAGACTGGCGGCCCATCGGGTGGGTGTATCCCGGCAAAGCTGGTTGACATTGCCATTGACTATGACACTCTCCTGGAAGCCGGTTCGATGATGGGTTCCGGCGGGCTTATTATAATGGATGACCGGGACTGCATGGTGGATATAGCCAAATTCTATCTTGAATTTACATGTGACGAATCGTGCGGCAAGTGTACGCCCTGCCGGATAGGGACCAAGCGCATGCTGGAAATCCTCGAACGTATAACGGAAGGCCGCGGCCGGGAAGAGGATATCGACCTTCTTAAGGAACTGGGACACGGGATTAAGGAAGCATCCCTGTGCGGGCTGGGACAGTCGGCGCCAAACCCTGTACTCAGCACTTTAAGGTATTTTGAGGATGAATACATAGCTCACATAAGGGACAAAGTATGTCCCGCCGGGGTATGTAAAAAACTGGGCAAAATCCGGATCATCCCTGAAGAATGCAAAAAATGCGGGGCCTGTGCCAGGGTCTGCCCGGTCGGAGCGATAAAGGGCAAGCCGCGGGAGATACACGAGATTGATCCTGAAAAGTGTATTAAATGTGAGGAATGTATTAAAAAATGCCCCTTTAAGGCTATAAAGAGATAGTGGTCCCATGGCTCACCCTGCTGTCGCTGCTCAGTCTGAGATATAAGTCGGATAACGAACGGTACCAAACATAGAACTTAACAGTGGATTATACCGATAACTACTATTTATGCTTAGTTCTAGTATAGACTGATGGATTTGGCATTTAATTCCCAATCTAATCGTAAATCTTATAAAATAACAAAAGTCACCCTACGGGGTGGCTTTTACAATTGTATCGAAAAGGAAAGGTGATACTTTTTATCCCATTAAAACCGCATTTTAACCCAGGAAAGCCGCATTTCATCCCACGAAAGCCGCATTTCAACCCAAGTAGCAGGAAAAAGTAGAAAAATGTAGAAGGGAGTTTATTAAAAATTGGAAATAAGTTTAAATTCCCAATGAAGGTAAATCCATTAAAAAGTGGGAGCGCAGGTATAAATGTTGATTTAGAAAGGAAAGAAGAATATGAAAAAGAGATTAATCATCTTTCTTACGGTAGCTGTATTCTTAATTTTGACAGGAATAGTATTAGCCTGGGCCGGTTCCATGGGTATTACTGAACGTGTAAGTATATCAACCTACGGCGAGCAGGGGAATGGCAGCAGTTGGAATCCATCTATAAGCGCGGACGGGCGTTTTGTCGCGTTTGAGTCATGGGCCAGCAATCTGCTAAACGACGGTGTACGTGGAAACCAAATTTTTGTTCGTGACAGGGTTTACGGCAAAACGAGCCGCGTAAGCATCTCATCTACCGGTATGCCGGCAAACAATAGTAGTTACAGTCCCTTCATCAGTGCAAACGGGCGTTATGTCGCGTTTGAATCATTGGCCAGCAATCTGATAACGGGCGACAGCAATGGGTGTGCTGATGTTTTTGTCCATGATCTCCAGACGGGTGAAACAACGCGGGTAAGTATTTCCAGTTCCGGAATACAAGCGAACGGCAGGAGTTCACACCCCTCTGTCAGCGCTGATGGGCGCTATGTTGCGTTCATGTCGGCAGCTACAAATCTGGTGGCCGGAGATTCTAACGGGAAAACAGATATATTTGTCCATGACCGCGTAACAGGCCAGACAAAACGGGTTAGTGTTTCCGGTAGCGGTGTTCAAGGGAATAATGCGAGCAGTTATCCTTCTATTAGTTCAGACGGAAGATATGTAGCATTTGAGTCAGGGGCCAGTAATCTAGTAGAAGGCGATACCAATAACGTGTGGGATATTTTTGTTCACGACAGTGTGACTGGCGAAACTAAGCGGGTAAACGTCTCCAATACAGGTGTGCAGGGAGATGATGGCAGTTGGTATCCTGCTATAAGCGGAGACGGTCGCTACGTAGCATTTTGTTCTAGCGCAACTAATTTAGTGGATGGAGATACCAATGGATGGGATGACATCTTTGTTCACGACTGTGTCTACGGTGAAACGAAGCTGGTGAGCATATCCAGTGCTGGCCAGCAGGGGGATTATGTAAGCTACGACCCTGTATCAATAAGCGTGGACGGGCGTTATATAACATTTTGTTCGGAAGCTGGCAACCTGGTAGACGGTGACACCAACAACGAATCAGATATATTTGTTCACGATTGTGTCACCGGTGAGACCAAACGGGTAAGCGTTTCCAGTACCGGCGAAGAGGCCAATTCCTGGAGTTGGTGGTCTTCTATCAGTGCGGATGGACGATATATTGCCTTCGATTCGGGGGCCAGCAACCTTGTTGACGGTGATACCAACGCGCGAACGGATGTCTTTGTATACGATTGTGGTGAAATGGAACCGGAGCCGGAATTGGCAGTAGTATTTACCGCTGAACTTAACTACGAAAGAGGTTCACAAACTAATGTTCCTAATCCTTTTCACTTGCTAGTCACTGTTCATAACGAAGGAAAGGGTACTGCTGAAAATGCAAAATTACAACTTACTTTACCTTCGGGTCTTTATCTCAAAGGAAATCAACAATCAACTATTAGTCTTGGTGATTTGACACGATACCAAGAAGTAGTTAAGTCGTGGGACATTTGCGCTACGCCTAGTCATGATATTACTTATAACAAGACTATTACTGTAGCTGTAAGTTATGAAAAGAACGGACAAACGCTTACTTCTATTCAGAGCAAAACAATTAATGTATTACCAGCGAAGTATCCTATAGTCATCTTGCCTGGTATCTTAGGTAGCTGGTCCACAGATATTTTAAAAATATATGATCCAAAATATTCAGGTTCGTGGAAACCAGGTTTTATTTTAAGCGATAATTCTTTTACAAACCCTTTAAAGCCGATAGTTGATGCTTTGAAAGAAAAAGGATATACGGAAAATATTAATATATTTGTTGTTCCATACGATTGGCGAAAATCGAATGCAGATACTGTAAAAAATTTTTTAGTTCCTGCCTTAAATAGCGCACGCAACCAGTTTATCTCCACTTACGGCCTTTCCACTGATGCAAATGTTGATATTGATGTTATAAGCCATAGTATGGGTGGTTTAGTTGCACGTTATTATCTCGAAAAATATGATCAAGTTAATGGTGTTAAAATAAGAAATCTCTTTCTGTTAGGAAC
Organism: Thermincola sp.; assembly: GCA_022735835.1. Classification (GTDB taxonomy): domain Bacteria; phylum Bacillota; class Thermincolia; order Thermincolales; family UBA2595; genus UBA2595. The sequence goes on from DYZU01000142.1 coordinate 5,430, forward strand.
TCCAAACTATGGTTCGCCCAAAGCCTATCCTTTTTGGGAAGGCGGGGTAACAATCGGTAACGGTACAATCGACCCGTCACTTCCTGTATTAAATTCTTTAATGGTCTAAGCAGAGTCCGGGTTGGAAAGATTATTGGAAGATGGCCGGTGTTCAAGCCTATATTCCTTCGATTAAACAACTGCTACCGATACCTAAAGAGGGAGCTGATTTAAGGTATTTAAAAAATAGCAACACAAATGAGTTTAAAGAGTTTAGTAGTCTAACTGATTACGCTACAAACACCTTTTTAACAGATTTAAATACCAGTTCCAACCTATCTAGCTTGTGGAACAGAACAAGCAAAGTTTATACTATCCGAGGTAATAAGTCAACAATAAGTTCGTATACTACAAGAGACACTGGTAAAGCGTGGCCTCGTTGGGTAGACGGAGAACCATTATGGTTATCTTACGAAGAAAGATACGATTTTGAATTATCTACTCAGGGAGATGGTACTGTATTATGGGAAAGTACTAAAATATCAGGACCTTCTTCGGAAATAACAAATTACCAAAGTACGATTTCAGAATCACACGCCTTTATTCCGCGTAGTCAAGATACCATTAATTATATTTTTGGAGAACTCAATCTTGGAATTTACGATAAAGTTACTCCGGGCACAATATGGAACTCAATTGCTTTCGATCTTCAGTGCCCAGCCGATTTGTTGATTGTTGACCCTTTAGGGAGAAAAATTGGTTATATTGGTGGACAGCTTATTAACCAAATCGGGGCAGATGCTGTAGTAATGGGCGAGCAAGGGGACGGACAATTTGTGATGATACTTAATCCTATACAAGGGAATTACAATATTTCCGTTCTTGGGCAGAATGAAGGAACATTTGACTTGTATACTTGGAGTACTACACAAGAAAATACCCAAGGGCAAAGATTTTCTGGTTATTTAGAACAAGGGATGAATCTTAATTATAGTGCTACCTTTAATCCGGCGGAAGAACAAGATTTAGTTGTTGAAACGCCGGATAATGTGGCGCCTACATCTGCAGTTACCCTTACTGGATTGCAAGGGCAAAATCAGTGGTATACTACCCCGGTTGAAATTAATCTGAGTACTATAGATAATCCTAATGGAATTGGTGTTGCAAAAATTGAATACTCTTTTGATGGGGGTCAGAACTGGAATGATTACATTTCACCAATAATATTAAACCGCAGCGGTGTCTACGACATTAAATATCGTGCTGTTGATTTTTATGGCAATGAAGAGCCGGAAAAATCCGTTTTGGTAAAGGTTGACTTAGCACCACCCACTACCACTGCTAAAATCGAAGGCCAGCAAGGAAATGTGCCCTGGTATGTTTCAGATGTACAGGTATATCTCCAAGGAACAGACGATGAGAATGGTTCAGGAGTTAACAAAATCTTTTATAGTTTAGATGCTGGCATGACATGGAATACGTATAGCGAGCCGATTTCACTGTCCAATGGGCAGCATAGTTTGGTATATAAAGCTATAGATGCCGCAGGGCTGGTTGAAGCTGACAAAAACATCGAGATTTGGATAGATACAATAAAACCTGAAACTGCTGCTTCTATAGAAGGGACAAAAGGTAACAACGGTTGGTTTGTAAGCGATGTGCAACTTACTCTAGCAGCTACAGATAATCTTTCCGGTATTAGTTCAACTCTTTACAGTTTGGATAACGGCAATACATGGCAAACATATTCAACTCCAGTTTTAATTAGCGATAACGGTAAAAATACAATTCTATATAAATCTATAGATATAGCAGGAAATATCGAAGATATTAAAGAAATTTCTATCTGGATTGATAAAGTTGCGCCTGTAACAACTCTGTCATTATCGGGAATGCGGGGCAATTCACCTTGGTTTATTTCCGATGTTAATTTAGTATTTGATTCTGCCGATAACTTGAACGGTTCAGGGATAGAAAAAATAGAGTACAGTTACGATGGGGTCAGTTGGAATATATACGAAAGTAACCTTGTTTTAGACAGAGAAGGTAAAACGACAGTTTATTACAAAGCAACAGATAAAGCTGGTAATGAAGAATTTTATCGGCAGCAGGACATTTATATCGATAAAACAGCCCCGACAATAGATATAATTTCTCCTGCGAAAAACATTTATTATTTAAACGAGCCATTGACTGCCAACTTTATTGCAACAGATTCCGTATCAGGTATCCAGACATGCTCGGCTTCATTTAACGGAGAACCTGTTGAAAATGGACAGTCTATTGTTCTAGATCAAATCGGACCCTGTAGATTTATTGTAGAAGCAACAGATGTAGCCGGAAACAAGAATGTCCAAACTATAGAATTTGATGTTAAATATGTAATAGAGTGGCTGCCTCCGTTAGAAAGGAAGGGTAAAAACAGCTATAATAATAACACCACAATTCCGGTAAAATTTTCAGCTTCGGATTTTTACGGCGTCCCGCAATTGGATAATACTGCTAAACTAATTATTTCGGGTGCTACTGGTAAAGATGAAAGAATTATGGGAGATGGTCCGGATTCAATGAGGACTATCCAGAAGAATAGCTCTTTATATTACATGGTGATTGTCAAGCTAAAGGATTACGATTGGTTAGTAAATGAAGATACTTTAGATTTAACAGTGTTATTTAATAATTTTGAACAAGACACTTTAAAAATTAATATCGACCATAGTTCTAAAAGTGATTATTTTATGAAATTAAAGTATGGGTACATACTGAGCCTCCAGGCTCAGTATGTACCCATAAACCAGGAGGTTAAGTATGTTTGAACTCTTTACGTGGGTTATTTTGCCTTGGGCGGTTTGTTTAATAACCCTAATCGTTATATTCAGGATGTTTTACATTAGGTATAGTTCAAAGGGTTTATTATGGGCTTTAATTTATCTTTTTGCACCAGTGTTAGTTTCATACTTTGTCTATTATCAATGGTCAGCCAGTATACTAACTGGTAGCATGGGACCGGTTCATCCTATTTTGTATTTCTTTTTTGTTTTTTTACCAATTACCATGTCCGTTAGTAACGTGTTGTTAATCATTTTATTTATCTATCTCAAAAAAAGGCGTATTTTTAGTTAGCCTGCCGCATAACGGCAGGTTGTTTATTTCTATTGCCAACATAAGGCAGGACCCCTGCTGGAGGAGTTTAAGCAAATTTGTCGAACCATTACAACTAAACGGGGCACCAATTTTAACAGGGAGGGGAGCTTTTCATGACACTGCAGGAATTGGAACAGTTAAAACAGCGCACCTTGTCGGAACGTGGCCTGCACCAGGAGAAAAAAATACCCCGGGTTACAGTCGGAATGGGTACTTGCGGGCTGAAGGCAGGAGCCGCCCGGGTACTGGAAGAGCTGCGGACAGGACTTGAAAAACCGGGGCAGGCTGTAGTCGCTCATGTGGGATGCATAGGCCTGTGTTCTTATGAACCGGTAGTGGAGGTTGCCATGCCCGGCGAACCGGCTGTGATGTACGGCCATATGACGCCCGAAAAGGCGAAAAAAGTTGTCAAAGAACATATTCTCGGGGGCAAACCGGTACATGATTTATTGTTGCCCATCACAGTTTACCCGCAATAACTGGGCCTGAACCTTGTTTAAATTAGCTTGTCATTAAATATCAAAAATGATAAACTGGAATGAGGAAACAAAACGTGACTCGACAGAAGCGCATTTTTTACCGGAGCACGGGAAAGCTAATTAAAACGGAAATGGTAAAATGTCGAAAAGTTCCCTTGTGGTTACCAAGGGTTTAACGGACGGAACTGTATGAAAAAACTGATTTTGGCTTCGGCTTCTCCAAGACGGCAGGAATTATTGAGGCAAATAGGACTCTGCTTTGAAGTAACAGTTAAACCAGTGGATGAGACACTTCCCAAAGGGCTTTCATATGATGAGGCGGTGTGTCGGTTAGCATACCGGAAGGCTCGGGAGGTAGCTCTGGAAGAAAAGGAAGGTATAATTATCGGGGCAGATACGGTGGTAGTTTACCGGGACAAGGTTCTGGGCAAGCCCGCCGGTTTTTCCGATGCCGTGAACACTCTGCGCAATTTGAGCGGAGATAACCACCTGGTAATTACTGGCTTTTGCGTGATTGACGCCGCCACGGGGAAAGTTGTTACAGCCAGTGAAACGACCCGGGTTTTTTTTCGCCGGTTGACTGATGCCGAGATTGAAGCTTACGTCAGTTCCGGTGAACCAATGGACAAGGCGGGTTCGTACGGCATTCAGGGCCTTGGCGCCGTGCTGGTGGACAAAATCGAGGGCTGCTATTTCAACGTGGTTGGGCTTCCCCTGGCCAAACTGGCATCGGTTCTCAAGGAATTCGGAGTCGATGTGTTGGAGTAAGCTTTTACGCCCCGGAGAGGATTCAATTGGAAGAGGATTCAAGTATAATGAGTTCTGTGGAATACCGGATCAGAATAAAGGAACTCCCGGAAGATATGCGGCCCAGGGAAAGGCTTATCAGGGAAGGCCCCGAGGTGCTTACTACCGTAGAATTGCTGGCTGTGCTCCTGCGAACTGGGACAAGTTCACTGAGCGCCTTGGACCTGGCCACCCTGTTATTGAAGAAAAACAGGGGTCTCCTTGGACTGGCTGAAAGTTCAGTTGAAGAACTCTGTTCAATCAAGGGGATAGGCCCGGCCAAGGTGGCCCAGCTGAAAGCCGCGGTCGAACTGGGGAAAAGGATGGCCGCCGAAGTCTCCGGACCGAGACAGGTAATCAGGACCCCTGTTGATGTACACAATCTGTTAAGAGAAAGGATGCGCCACTACGACAGGGAACACTTTAAAGCGGTTTTCCTGAATACCAAACACCATGTGATTACGGTAGAGACTGTTTCGGTCGGAAGCCTTAATTCATCCCTGGTCCATCCCCGGGAGCTTTTCAAGAATTCAATAAAAAGAAGTGCCGCGGCCCTAATCCTGGCCCACAATCACCCCAGCGGAGACCCGACTCCCAGCATTGAGGACATTGAGATTACTCGCAGGCTGGCTGAGGTGGGGAACATAATCGGCATCCAGGTGCTGGACCATATAATAATTGGCGAAAACGGCTTCGTGAGTTTAAAGGAACAGGGAATTATTTAAAACTATCGGCAAAAACAGATGATGCTTGAAAGGGGCGCAAGTAATGTTTGGGATTTTCTCCAAGGACATGGGAATAGATTTAGGCACGGCGAATTCGTCGGTCTACATGAAAGGCAAGGGAATTGTGGTTAATGAGCCTTCGGTTGTGGCCATCCAGCGGGATACCGGTCAGATTCTGGCCGTCGGTGAAGAGGCCAAGATGATGATTGGCCGCACACCGGGCAACATTGTGGCCATCAGGCCCATGAAAGACGGGGTTATCGCAGATTTTGACACTACTCAGAGCATGTTGAGATATTTTATTACCAAGGCCCTGAAGAAAAAGCCTTATTTGATAAGACCCAGGGTTGTGGTCTGCGTTCCGTCAGGGGTGACTGCTGTCGAAGAGCGGGCAGTGAGAGAGGCGGCTTTGCAGGCAGGGGCCAGGGAGGCTTATTTGATAGAGGAACCCATGGCTGCTGCCATTGGCGCCGGGTTACCGGTTCACGAGCCTACCGGCAACATGATTGTTGATATTGGTGGCGGCACCAGTGAAGTAGCGGTTATTTCACTGGGAGGGATTGTCACCAGCCGTTCTATTCGGATAGCCGGTGACGAAATGGACGAGGCCATCATACAGCATATCAAGAGAACATATAATCTAATGGTGGGTGAACGGACGGCGGAGGAGATTAAAATTAAAATAGGGACCGCCTACCCGTTCAAGCAAATTGAAAAATATGAGGTCCGGGGTCGTGACCTGCTGACCGGACTGCCCAAGACCGTTGAGATTACTTCAGAGGAGGTCTACAAGGCTCTTTCCGAGCCGGTAAGCGCTATCCTGGAGGCTATTAAAGTAACCCTGGAAAAAACCCCTCCGGAACTGGCTGCGGACGTCATGGACAAGGGTATAGTCATGGCGGGCGGAGGCTCTCTTTTGAGAGGCCTCGACCGTCTCGTCAGCGAGGAGACTGGAATGCCCGTCCATGTAGCGGAGGAACCTTTATTTTGTGTAGCTTTCGGTACCGGTAAAGTGCTGGAAAATCTTGATGTCCTGAAAAGAGTTTTAATTACCCCGAAAAAAATTGGCTAGAAAGGCGGGGTTATATTGCTCCGGTATATCTTAAACAGGTATGTCTTGGGCTTTGTTGCCCTTGCCGTATTGGCTCTCGTCTTGATCAGTTATACCGGCCGGGACAGAACGAACCTGACGCCTGTGGAAAAAATTATCAAAAATACGGTTACCCCCGTGGAGAGTGGTGTTACAAGAGTTTTAAACGGGATAAACGATATCTTCCGCACCGTTTTCACCATCGGCAGTATCAAGGAAGAGAACGAAAAACTGAAGCAGCGTATCGCGGAGCTGGAATCCGAAAATATTCTCCTTAGGGAGTATGAGTATCAAAATATTAGGTTAAGAGAACTCCTCCAATTTAAAGATACGGTCAGCCGCAGTTTTGATACCGTTTCAGCCTCTGTTGTCGGCCGAAACCCGTCCAACTGGTTTGAAACAGTAACCATTAACCGGGGTAAGGACGACGGAGTCAAGAAAAACATGCCTGTTATAACCAGCCAGGGTCTGGTGGGGCACGTGATTAATGTATCGGACAGTTCCGCCGAAGTCCTGTTGATTGTAGACAGTAGCAGCGCGGTGGGCGGTTTGGTCCAGATAAACCGGACCCCCGGCGTGATTGAAGGGCTGGATAAGAAGGGGTATCTGAAAATGAGTTACATCTCCAAAGAAGCCCCGGTAAGGGAGAAACAGGTTGTGATAACGTCGGGGTTGGGAGGAATCTTCCCTAAAGGGATCCCAATAGGCCGGATAACCGAAGTGGAAATGGAGTCCAATGGTCTCGTAAAACACGCTACAGTCCGTCCTTTTGTTGACTTCAACAGGCTGGAAGAAGTAATGGTTATCAAAACAGTATTTGGGGAAAACGGACCGTCCTCTTCAGGTGGAGGGGAATGAGATGAGATACTTGATAATGACGGTGGTTTTCCTGGTAAGCCTCATTCTTCAGTCTACTCTTTTTTCCCATCTTACCGTAGCCGGTGTCAAACCCGATCTTGTCTTAATATTTATCATACTTTATGCCTTACTGCACGGACCAAAGGAAGGAGTTCTGGCAGGACTCCTGGGGGGACTGCTGCAGGACCTGCTCTTCGGCCAGTTTATCGGAATGAATGCCCTGCCTAAGTTAACTGTGGGATACATGTTCGGTGTTCTGGAAAGGAAGATATATAAGGAAAATTTATTGATTCCTATGGCTGCGCTTTTCTTGGGCACTTTTGTAAACGAAACCATCCTGTATCTGTTAAGGCAGATCTCGTACCTGATGGGAAAGACCGGAGGGATATCGCTTAATTACCTGGTTTCCGTTAAAGATGTTATTTTTTCAACGGCAGTGTACAACAGCTGCCTGGCCCCCTTTATATATGGTAAGTTTTATAAGTCCTCACAGAAGGGTCTTTTAAGAACTATCGATGGATAATTGAGTTTTACTGGCAGTCTGCACCGGTGGAGGGCTTGGCATGACTGAAAAAGTCATAGAAACCAAACTTAAAATTTTTCTGGCCCTTGTTACACTAATCTTTGTAATTCTGGTATCCCGGCTGGCGTTTGTACAGCTGGTCCGAACCCAGGAATTTCAGACCCTCTCAGATTTAAACCGGATCAGAATTGTACCGATTCCGGCCCCCAGAGGCGAGATACTGGACCGGAACGGTAAGGTTCTGGCCAAGGAACGCCCGGTTTACAGCATATCGGTCAGTTACCTGGGAATAAAAGACCAGGATATTAACAAGGTCGCCGAAAAGCTGGCTTCCATCCTCGGCATTCAGGCCGAGGATATTATTGCTGCCATAAATGACAAGAATGTAAGAAAATTCGAGCCAATCAAGATTGCCAAGGACGTGCCTTTGGATGTTGTCACCAAGATAGCGGAAAACCAGGCCGAGTTAAAAGGTGTGGAAATTAATGTAGAACCTATGCGCCAGTATGTATACGGGGATTTTATGCCTCATGTGCTGGGGTATGTGCGGGAAATCTCCCAGGCCCAACTGGAAAAACACAAGGATGAAAAATATAACCTGGGAGACCGCTTTGGCCAGGCCGGGCTGGAAAACGTTTATGAGAAATACCTGCGGGGAAAAGACGGGGACAGGCTGGTGGAGGTGGATATCTCCCAGCATCCTGTCCGAATCCTGGATATTGAGGGGCCTGTTCCGGGCAACAATATTATTCTCAATGTAGATTACAACCTGCAGAAGGCGGCCGAGGAGGCCCTGGACAACACTATGGCCATGCTGCAGAAGGACAAATATCCGATGGCCAAAGCCGGGGCCGTCGTTCTGCTGGACGTCAATTCGGGCAAAGTCCTGGCTATGGCCAGTAAACCCGGTTTTGACCCTAACATTTTTAACGGGAAAATTACGCCCGCCCAGAGTGAAGAATTGTTCGGGTCGAAGGACAAAAACCCGTTCCCGGCGTTTAACAACAGGGCGATGATGGGATACGCGCCGGGGTCGACATTCAAAATGGTTACTTCCACGGCCATTCTGGAGTCAAAAAAGGCCACTGTCAACGATACCATTCAAGACCCTGGTTCGGTTTTCCTTTTCGGCCGGTCATATAAGTGCTGGAAACCTTCCGGTCATGGCACCGTTAATTTGATCAAGGCCATCCAGGTCTCCTGCAACGTATACTTTTACCAGATGGGTCTTAAGGCCGGGGTGGACAACCTGGTCAAATATGCCCGCGAGTACGGACTGGGCCAAAAGACGGGAATCGACCTGCCCAATGAAAGCGCCGGCCTGGTGCCTAGCCCCGAATGGAAGAAGAACCTCAATGAACCATCACTCAAAGACAGGTATGAGAAAAAATACAAGGAAATTGAAGCCAAATATGATAAACTCATCAAAAATGCCGCTACCGAAAGGGAACGCAAGAGCCTGGCCCGGCAGAGAGACCAGGAAATTAACCAGCAGAAGGCCGACTATAAAATTAAATATTACTGGAATGTGGAATGGCGCGAATTTGAAACAATTATTATGGCTATCGGACAGGGTTACAATCTCTATACCCCGCTGCAAATGGCTAACTACATCGCCACCATCGCCAACGGAGGTACCAGGTATAAACCGTACCTGGTTGACCGGATCGTTGACTACAAGGGGAATATCGTTAAGCAGTTTGACAAAGAGGTTGCCGGAAGGGCCAATGTCAGCCCGGAAACCTTAGCTGCAATAAGGCACGGGATGAGCCTGGTAACAAAACCCGGAGGTACGGCCGGGGGAATATTTGCCGGTTTTCCGGTGCATGTGGCGGGGAAAACGGGGACCGCCCAGACCGGAAAAGACAAATACGGTAACGAGAGACCCACCCACGGCTGGTTTGTAGGATTTGCACCTTATGAAAAACCGGAGGTAGCCGTGGCAGCTATTGTCGAGTTTGGCGGTCATGGCGGAAGTTCAGCCGGCATTGTGGCCAGAGATGTCCTGGCGGCGTACTTTAAAGTCGACAAATCCCAGGGGAACCAAGCCGTCACTTCAGACGAGTAAAGACTGTTTTTGTCTAAATACTATGGAAAAACGGGGGAAAAAGCCCTCGTTTTTTTTATACCCCCGGCAGGATTTAACTCCCTTTTGTAGAATTAAAAACCAAGATTCAGGTAAATCAGGTCTTTGTTAAAATCCAGGGGGAGATTAGTGTTGAAGAAGTCCAAAAGTTCTAAAGTTAAGAAGCTGTTTGTCAAAAAAGAGGCAGCAGTCGTGAAGCAGGATGAAACAGCGGATAAAGCAATAGACCTGGAGGCCGGGGAAATTGACAACAGGGTGGAACTCGCAGAAAATGACGGTGCTGGTGCGGCCCAGAAGACCGCCAATAATACTGGAGCCAACAAGGACCCTTGGCAGCAAAACTTTGCGGACGAAAATACCATTTTGATAAAGAGAACCGTCAGGTCAGGGCAGTGTATTCAGTTCGACGGCAATGTGGTAGTTCTTGGTGACGTAAACCCCGGGTCAGAAATTATTGCGTCCGGAAACGTTGTGGTGATGGGAGCTTTGCGGGGAGTGGTGCACGCCGGAGCAACCGGAAACGAAGAGGCTACTGTGGCGGCTTTCAAACTTCAGCCTACCCAATTACGGATAGCTAACCATATTACGAGAGCACCTGACGGTGAATACCTGGCGCCGGAATACCCTGAGATAGCAAGAATAAAAGACGGTGTCGTGGTAATTGAGGTGTATCAGTTAGGCCAGGACAGGCAAACAAAGATTTGTTAAAGATTAGG
>DYZU01000143.1 GCA_022735835.1 Thermincola sp.
ATAGCCGCCCGGGCCAATCCCAGGTCCTGGACGATTATGGCGTCTGTCCCGGTTTCATAAAGAAAAACAAGATAATCCAAGGCCTCGGAAAGTTCGGCATCGGCCAGCAAAATGTTCACCGTAACATAAACTTTAACTCCCCTGACGTGGGCATAGGCAACAGCATCAGCCAGTTCATCCCGCCCGAAATTACCGGCATACTGCCTGGCGCTGAACATCTTCCCGCCCAGGTAAACCGCATCCGCGCCGTTCTGCACCGCGGCTATCAGAGCTTCCCGGTCGCCGGCCGGAGCAAGCAGTTCAGGTATATTCATCAATCATACCTCCAAAAAATCACTAAGTACATGAATCGGAAAAACGTGGCTTTTGGCCACGTTTTTTGATGATTATTTAACTTTTAGCCTGGAAAACCTGGTTAACCCGGAACAGGTAATTATTTCAATCCCTTCTTTGGCCAATTCGTCAAGTACGAGGTTCATGCCCAGTGAGTCACTGGCCATGTGTCCCGCAATAATAACATTGATATGATTTTTCTCTGCCTCTTTGCGGTGTTTCTCCCCGATATGCATACAGATGATGGTTCCCACGCCTGCAGTTGCCAGCTTGGCAAAAGCGTCCTCCGAACCTCCCGTACCGCCGGTCATATCCACAAATACTTTCCCGGCCTTCCGGTCTTTATCCCCTACAACTATAGTCGGTCCCGCGTTAATGGTGACTGCTTCCGCAAATTCCGGGAGCTCTTTTAATACCTTCAGAATGTCGCCAACCGTCTCCGGGTCTTTTTTATTTATCAGATTTTGCAGGAAGGTAGTAACCATGTTGTCGGCCGGAGTATGAATGCTCATTAACGGAATGTCAAAGATCCTGGCGGCATCAACGGCCCTGTTATGATTTAAGGGCAGCAGGCCTCTCTTCACTTCACTGATACGGGAAGCCATAATCCCTTCCGCGACATTTATGGGCACCCCAAAAATCTCCAAAATCTCTGCCTGCATCTTCATGACTTCATGCAGCCCGGCCAGGGCTTTCCCTTCAGGATGGTGACTGATTATCAAATCAACAACCCGGCCTTTCTCGCGCAGACGGTCAGCTATCAGCACTTCGCCGGCCTCAATGTCAATCCCGGCCAAAACAGTTTTAACTTCCGTGTCAGGTTTACCATAGAGAATCCTGGTGTCAGCGTATGGATTGCTAAGCTTTTCCCGGTCAAATTCCTTTTTTTCATCTTCTTTTAATTCTTCAAAAGCCTTTTTGGCTTTTTCCAGGACTTTTTCCACCTCTTTTTTTCCCCGCGGGTCATTTTCCATCCCCTTTTTGACCGCCAGGTCGTATATGGCTTGCAGTCTCATAAATCGGTAACCCCCTTAATAAAACGGCGCTATACTGAAAAAAATATCGAGCGGTCTGATGCCGAAAAAATGATATTGTTGTTTATTCTATTCATTCAGGAAAATTCCTGTTAATTGCTCCACTTTTTTCAATAATTTTTGGTATTAGGAACTTTTTCCTGTTTTTCTTTTCATTAGTATGATAGATTCCATCGCAAATTATCCAGCCAAAGTCAAATCTCATCTTCAAACTTGAATTTTTTCTCTCTGAAAAGTTTAAGACAAGCGTCTACCACATCCGAATCGTAGAGGATACCCCTGTTTTGCATGATTTCCCCTAAAGCCTTATCTATCCCCATAGCCGGGCGGTAGGGACGGTGAGAGTACATAGCCTCAACAACATCAGCTACGCTTAGAATTTTAGCCTCCGGAATAATTTCATTACCCGTCAGTCCCTGAGGATATCCGGTACCGTCCAGCCTCTCATGATGTTGAAGCACTGTTTCGGCAACCGGCCAGGGGAACTCTATTTTTTTTAAAATGTCATAGGCTATCTGAGGGTGTGTTTTTATAATACTGAATTCATGTTCACTAATTTTCCCGGGTTTGCTGAGAATCTCTATCGGAACGGCAATTTTACCTATATCATGAACAAGTCCCGCTACCCGGATCCCTTCCGCCTGTTCTTCGGGCATACCCAAGTCCAAAGCTATATGGTAAGCGAGTTTGCTGACATGCTGTTGATGCCCGGCAGTATAGGGGTCTCTCTAAAATTTTCTGCAAATCCAATTGCTGACAGGTCACCTGTTTATCTTTCAATTTAGATGCACCTCCGTGAAACCGGGACTTATTATACATGATAAAGTATTTTTCGATGCAGTTCTAAAAATTTCCTCCATGGATCTACCTGCGTTTTTTCAGAAAACGCAACAAGCGGTCTTTATCCATAGCATTTATCACGTGTTTCTTCTCCAGCCAGCCGCGCCGCGCCGTGGCAATCCCGTATTTCATCTCATCCATTCTGATGGTGTCATGGGCGTCGGTATTGATGCATATTTTAATCCCCATTTCAACGGCCCTGCGGACATACCTGTCGCTTAAGTCCAGCCTGTCAGGAGAAGAATTGATTTCCAGCACGGTGCCGTATTTAACCGCCGCCTCAAAAACCTCGTCCAGGTCAATGGCATAAGGGTCCCGGCGACCGATCAGTCTTCCTGTCGGATGGGCAATAATATCTACATGTTTGTTTTTCATGGCGGAAATAACCCGACCCGTAATCTTGGCCCGGTCCTGCCTGAATCCCGAATGCAGGGAAGCAATGACAACATCTCTTTGGACCAAAACCTCGTCGGGATAATCCAGGTCGCCATTGGCCAGGATATCCGTCTCTATGCCCGAGAGGATTTCTAACCCGTCTAATTTTTCATTTAATTCCCTGATGTATTCTCCCTGTTCTGACAAGCGCTCCACCGATAAACCGCGGGCTATGCCCAGCGACTTGGAATGATCGGTAATGGCTACATACTCGTACCCCAACTCTTGGGCTTTTCCGATAATCTGCTCAATGGTATTGACCCCGTCACTCCAGTCGGAATGGATATGGAGGTCACCTTTGATGTCCGCCAGTTCGATCAAATCAGGCAGGTTTCCGTTCTCCGCCGCTTCTATCTCACCCAGGTCTTCCCTTAACTCCGGCGGTATATAAGGCAGCCCCAAATGGGCATAGATATCCGCCTCCCCGCTGACCGGCAGGGAGGTGTCGTTTTCTCTGGCAAAAACACCGTATTCGTTTATCTTCAGCCCTTTCTTATGGGCCAGTTCCCTAAGTCTGACGTTATGCTCTTTGGAACCGGTAAAATGGTGAAGGGCGCTCCAGTACTGCTCCGGAGCCACCACCACAAGGTCAATTTGCACCCCCATCAGGGTGACCACACTGGCTTTGGTATCACCCTGGGCAAGGACTCTCTTTATCTGCGGGTGTTTTACAAAAAACTCAATTACCTTTTCCGGCTCCTGCGCGCCAACTACAATATCCACGTCCCCGATGGATTCTTTCATTCTCCTGGTGCTGCCTGCCACTCCGGCGGCTTCCACTCCCGGAAGCGAGCGCAAAAATCCCGTAAAGGACTCGGCCAGGGCGTCGGCTATACCTAAGGTGGTGCGGCCGACTCCGCTTCTCAGCATTTCAATCCCCCGCAGGATATTCAGTTCGGTTTTACTTCCCATGCCCGGCAGTTCCCTTATTTTCCTGCCCCGGGCCGCCGCTTCCAGCTCGTCAAGGGACATTACACCAAGCTTTTGATACAACTGCTGGGCCATTTTAGCCCCGACACCCGGAATGGTGATGATTTCCAGCAAACCGGGTGGTATCTCGGCCTTGAGATTTTCATAGTATTTTATTTTCCCGGTCTGAAACAGTTCCTCAATTTTGCCCGCAATGGCCTTGCCTATTCCGGGCACAGTCTCAAGTTTTTTCTCGGCCACCAGGGCAGACAGCTCGATTCCCAGGTTTGCAATTACCTTGGCAGCCTTTTGGTAAGCCCTTATTTTGAAGATGCTTTCCCCTTTGAGTTCCAACAAATCGGCTATCTCGCTCATTATCCAGGCTACCTCTATGTTTTCGATGCGCCTCATCTTCCGGTCCTCCGAATACTCCCGTTTCATCTATTTTTACCTTAACCCGCCAAGAAAAACCCGCCCGGTGGGTGTCAAACTAAAACCTCACGATTTTCATCGCGAGGCTGGCTGCTAAAACTTTCTTCTTTGATAATCAACCCTCTTCTTATCGCTGTCCGGCTTTTTCTTCTCACTGTCCATCAGCTTGACCAGGGTATCATAATCCTCCTGCAGTTTACTTAATTCGTCCGCAATGTTCAGCGCGGTAAGCACGGCAATTTTCGTCACATTTAACTGGGGATGCCGGCTGGCAATCTGTTTCATCTTTTTATCGATATAGTTGGCCAGCATTTTCATGTATTCCGGGGTAGCATCCCCCTTCACAATATATTCCTCACCAAAAATTTGAACTACGGCCCTGCTTTTTTCTTCCACTATACCGTTCCTCCCATTGCCCTCATTTTATTCAATTATTCGTCATATTTTGCCAAAATCCTGCCTTAAGCCCTCAGCTCGGCTCGGAAGTTTTCTTGCAGGGCCGACTGGATTTTTTCCAGTATTGCATTAACCTCTTCATCTGTGAGAGTCCTGTCGGGCGCCTGGAACCTGAGGGAAAACGCCAGGCTCTTGAATCCTTTCTTGATTTGCTCTCCTTGGTAAACGTCAAACAGACTGATGCTTTCCAGAAGAACGCCGCCACTCTTTCTGATAACCCTGTTTATCTCGGAAGCCGGGATGTCTCCGGAAACAACAATAGCCAGATCTCTTTCCACAGCAGGATATTTGGGCAGCGGGCTGTACTTTTTGATACCGCCGGCATGGTCAATGATATCTTCGAGGTTAAGCTCCATTACATAAACCCTTTCATTCAGACGGTAGTTTTCGGCGACATCGGGATGGAGTTCGCCTATAACCCCTGCTTTCCTGCCTGCCAGCATAACCGCAGCGGTTCTGCCGGGATGGAAAGTGGAATTCCCTGTCTCGGGAATAATATCATAAGCCGATATGTTAAGGGAATCCAGCAGGGTTTCCAGAACCCCTTTCAGATAATAGAAATCCATATCATCAGGTTTTGTCCGCCATCCACTCAGCGTTTTCCCCATTACACCGGCAACCAGGGTGAGCGTCTCCCGGGGCAGTTTCTCTCCTCTGAGCGGAGTGAAGACCCGGCCTACCTCAAAGAACGCCAGATCCTTGTTCTTTCTGGCCGCATTACGGGATAAAATATCCAAAATCCCGGGAATCATCGTGGTCCTTAAGAGCCGCTGTTCCTCACTGAGAGGATTCTGGATGGTTACGGCCTGCCGGAGGGTACTGTCCTGGGGGATATTCAGCAGGTCAAAAACCCGCGGGTTCATAAAGCTCAGGGTAATTATCTCGGAAAGCCCGCACTCCGTCATTACATCTATTATTTTGTCAGTAACGGCCTGCGGCGCGGTTTGGCGGCCTTCCGTGGTTGCCCCTTCCGGAAGGGTTGTGGGAATGTTATTATAGCCGAAGAGCCTGGCTACCTCTTCTATCAGATCGATTTCCAGGGAAATATCACCCCTTCTTAAGGGAACCTTCACCAGAAAATCGCTCCCTTCTTCGGTAACCCCGAAGTCCAGCCTTTTCATGATGTCCTTTATCTCGTTCCGGGGCACTTCCACTCCCATTACCAGGGCAACTCTTTCCGGCCTTAACCTGATTACCGGGTTTTCCCGGGGAGCAGGGAAGTTGTCTACTGCGCCTTTGACAACATCCCCGGCCCCCATTTCCTGAATCAGCTGACAGGCCCTGGTGGCAGCCAGGAGGCAGCCGGTGATATCAACGCCCTTCTCAAATCTCATGGAAGACTCGGAACGCAGGGCCAGGCTTTTTGAAGTGCGGTGAATGCTGGCCGGGTTGAAATAAGCCGACTCAATCAGGACCGACGTGGTTTCATCGGTAATTTCCGTGTCCAACCCGCCCATTACACCGGCGATGGCCACCGCCCTTTCAGCGTCTGCAATCACCAGCATGTCAGGGGTTAACTGCCTTTCCACCTCATCCAGGGAATACATCTTTTCACCGGGCTGACCCTTCCGCACGATGATCGAACGGCCCTTCAGCTTGTCATAATCAAAGGCATGCAAAGGCTGGCCCAGTTCCATCATCACATAGTTGGTAACATCAACCACATTGCTGATCGGCCTGATCCCGGCAGCCTGCAGCCTTTGCTGCATCCACCCGGGAGACGGGCCGATTTTTACATTGCGGATCAGGCGGCCAACGTACCGGCCGCATAATTCAGGATTGTTTATCGTGACGGTAACCTGCCCGTCAATGGTTTCGTCGGTTTCCGACACTTTGATCTCCGGCAGCTTCAATTCCGTCCCCAGCACCGCGGAGACTTCCCGGGCCACCCCCACCATACTCAGGCAGTCAGCCCGGTTAGGGGTAAGGTCCAGCTCAAGGATGGCATCGTCCAGTCCCAGCAGTTCCCTGGCATCCATGCCAAGAGGCGTGTCAGGAGCAAACTCGAGAATCCCCTCCTGCTGGTCAGGCGGGAAATTTTTGGGATCTAAGCCCAGCTCCTGCGCAGAGCAGAGCATGCCAAAGGAGTCGACACCCCTTAGTTTGGCTTTGGTGATTTTACCTCCCGGGAGGGTGGCTCCCACCAGGGCTAACAGGATAATCTGGCCTTCCCGGACGTTCGGCGCTCCCGTCACCACCTGGAGCTTTTCCGCCCCGGTGTTTATCTGGCATACCACCAGTTTGTCGGCATTGGGATGGGGAAGTATTTTTTCAATCCTGCCGGTTACGATCTTATCAAGAGCCCTGCCGGGATACTCTATGTTTTCAACGGCCACGCCGGCCATAGTCATTTTCTCCGCCAATTCCTCCGGAGAAACAGGTATGTCAACATAATCCTTTAACCATTTATATGAAACCCGCATTTATTATCCTCCTTAATATCTCATCACTGATTAGAATTGAGTCAGAAATCTTTTGTCATTGTCGAACAACAGGCGCAGGTCGTCGATACCGTATTTGAGCATGGCAATCCGCTCCACCCCGAGGCCGAAGGCAAAACCGGTGACCTTTTCGGGGTCATAGCCTGACATTTTCAGGACATTGGGATGAATCATACCCGCCCCCAGTATTTCCAGCCATCCGGTGTTCGAACAAACCCGGCATCCGGCCCCGTTGCAGATTATACACGATACGTCCACCTCCGCACTGGGTTCCGTAAACGGGAAAAAACTGGGGCGGAGCCTGATCTGCCGGTCCTCGCCAAAAACCTGCCTGGCCACCACCAGCAGTATTCCTTTCAGGTCGCTGAAGGAAATTTTCCTGTCAATGATAAAACCCTCAACCTGGTGGAACATGGGTGAGTGGGTCGCGTCATCATCCCGCCGGTATACTTTGCCCGGGGCTATCACCTTGACCGGTATTCCGGGAGCCTTCTTTTCCATAACCCGGGGCTGCACCGGAGACGTATGAGTTCTTAACAGCACTCCGAAATCGATGTAAAAAGAATCCTGCATATCCCGGGCCGGATGGTCAGCCGGGAAGTTAAGGGCCTCAAAATTGTAATAGTCCAGTTCCACTTCCGGGCCTTCGGCAATTTCAAACCCCAGGCCCAGAAAAATCTCTTTGATCTCGTCCAAAACCGCGGTCAGGGGATGGCGCCTGCCAATTTGAAAAGGCCTCCCCGGCAGGGTCACATCAATAGTTTCTTTACTTAACTTGGCAAGCTTCTCAGCCTCTTTGAGAGCCGCCGTTTTTCCACTGATTTCCTCTTCCAGGCTCTCCCGCACTTCATTGGCCAGTTGCCCGATCACCGGCCTCTCTTCGGCGCTGAGCGCACCCATGCCTCTAAGTATACCGGTTAATTCACCTTTCTTGCCGAGATATTTCACCCTGATTTCGTTGACCCGCTCCAGATTCGCCGCGGCATCCAGCTCTTTCAGGGCTTCCGCTTTCATTGCCTTGAGTTTCTCCTTCATCTCGCTCCTCCTTGTCTACTATTCAGTGAGTAAAATGATTTTCAACACCCTAATAAAAAAGCTTCCATCCCTAAGGGACGCAAGCTTTCTAAAACTTCCGCGGTACCACCCTTTTTATTTATCAAGAATCTCACCAAGTACGGGCTTAACTAATTGCCGATACTTGCTTCCGGTTAACGGTGGAAGTGTCCGGCCAGACCTACTATCATTAATCGTGAATTCAGTCCGCTGCTTCGGGGCGAACTTCACTTGACCCGTTCTTGAAAAAGGCTTCCAGTCTCCGGCCTTTTCTCCCTGGCAAAACAGATCAAACTACTTTTCCCCTTCATCGCATTTCAGGTAGCCTGTAAAGTTGTATTTACCGCGCTTCAGTGTACGGCCAGTCTCTTGTAAAGAATGTACGCGGTTATAGAACCGGTCGCTTCGAATATCCTCCAAAAAAATTCGGCGGGTAACAACATCAGACCACTACCTTTCACTCGTTTTTTGGGGGACCTTTCGAATCTGATTATAACACAACGGAAAATTATTTACAAGTTCGTTTTGGTATCAGAGCCGCACTGGCGCAAGGCTTCATATAACACTATCCCGGCGGCTACTGCCACGTTGAGGGATTCGGCCAAACCCGGCATAGGAATTTTAAGCTTTACGTCGGCGGCCCGGCCTAAGTCAGGGGAAACACCTCTTGCTTCACTGCCGAAAATCAAAGCCAATGGCCGCTTAAGATTCACTTCATCTAAGAACAGGGCCGTCTCATCCACGGCAGTGACCGCCGTAAATATACGGTTTTCCTCCAAAAAAGCCGTAAGCCTGGATATCTCTACATCCCGTAGAACCGGAAGATGAAAAACAGAACCCATGGTGGACCTTAATGTTTTGCCATTGTAAAGGTCGGCGCAGCCGGCAGTTAACAATACGGCCCGGACTCCAAAAGCATCCGCCGCCCTGATAATCGTTCCTACATTGCCGGGATCCTGCACCTGGTCAATAACAACCAAAATCGATGAAGGATTGACCTTTATATCGCGCAGGGAAACATCCGGCATTTTCATTAAGGCCATTATCCCCTGGGGGGTTTCCGTTTCACACATATATTCCATTACGGCGTCACTTACTCTGACTATTCGCGGTAAACCTCCGGACCGGGACAGTATTTCCCTGACCGATACCTGTTTCTCACCGCGCTCGGATATGATTATTGTTGCCGGGGAAAACCCCGCTGAAATTGCTTCCCTTAAAATTTTAACGCCTTCTATGACAAAGACCTTATCCCGGTCCCTGTTCCGCTTCTCCCGCAGTCCTCTGACATATTTGACCAGGTTATTTTGCTTACTGGTGATAACCGGCTCCATACTTACTCACGCTCAATGCTGCGTAGTTTGTCATTCTCTCCGATGGCCACCAAAATATCATTCTCCTGTATGGGGGCATCGGGAGACGGGGAAACAATTATTTCCGTTCCCCTTTTGATGGCCAGAACCGTTACCCCAAACTTGGCCCTCAGGGCAGATTCCTTTAACGTTTTTCCCACCAGGGTTTCAGGGGCCACCACTTCTAAAATACTGTGGTCAGGAGACAGTTCGATATGGTCCAGGACGTTGGAAGACACCAGAGAGTGAGCAACCCGCGCCCCCATGTCCCGCTCGGGAAAAACCACCTTGTCGGCGCCAACTTTGTACAGCACTTTACCGTGCAGCTCAGTCTGGGCCTTGGCGACAACACATTTTACTCCCAACTCTTTGAGAAGAACGGTAACCAGGATGCTGGCCTGAATATCCTGCCCTATGGCTACAATTACCACGTCAAAATTTCTGATTCCCAGCGCCTTGAGGGCCTGTTCGTCCTTGGCGTCCGCCTGAATGGCATGAGTGACTTCCTTGACTATTTCCTGGACCCTGTTCTGGTCGTCATCGATGGCCAGCACCTCGTACCCCATCGTGGTCAGGGTTTTGGCCACACTGGCCCCGAAACGTCCGAGACCGATAACGGCAAACTGTTTCATTTTCGTAATACACCTCTATCCCACCATAATCTTTTCCTCGGCCAGCCGGTAAACAGCTTTTTGCTGTTTCTGGGCCACCGCAAAAGCGACGGTCAACGGCCCCAGTCTACCGGCAAACATCGTAATGGCAATGGCAATCTTCCCCAGCACCGTAAGTTTAGTGGTGAGCCCCATGCTCAGCCCTACGGTTCCAAAAGCCGAAGTGGTTTCAAAAAGAACCGTGAGGAATTCCGCATTTTCCGTAATTGTCAGGGTCATGGTCACAACAATAATCAAAGTCAGGGCAACCAGAGCAACTGTCAGTGAACGGTAGACAATCTCCCGGGGCAACCTGCGCTCAAAAAGTTCCACGTCCTCTTTACCCCTGGTCATAGCCCATACGGCAGCGACCAGAGCGCTGAAAGTGGATGTCTTGATTCCCCCGCCGGTAGAACCGGGTGAGGCCCCGATAAACATGAATATTATAAGCAAAAACTGGGTAGCGTTCCGCAAACCGGCAATGTCCAGGGTATTAAAACCGGCCGTTCGCGGAGTCATTGACTGGAACCAGGAAGCCAAAAGCTTAGCCGGCAGGGATAAGGGACCGAGAGTATGGCCGTTGTTGTATTCCAGGAAAAATACAGCCGCGGTACCCGCAATAAGCAGTATGGCCGTAGTGCTCAGCACTGTTTTGGTATGAAGGGAAAGACTTCTCCACTTCCTTTTGTTGTATATATCAACAATTACGCTAAAACCCAGGCCGCCGACAATGATTAAAATTGTCATCACAATATTTATTGTCGGGTCTGCAACGTACCGGGTCAGGCTTCTATATTCCCCGAACAGGTCAAAACCCGCATTGTTGAATGCCGACACCGCGTGAAAAAGGCCGTAGTAAAACCCCCGGCCCCAACCGTAGTCCGCGGAAAGCCTGATTCCAAGTATTAAGGCGGCTGTTCCTTCGATCAGGAAAGTGATGGCCAGAACCGCTTTCGCTAACCTGACAACCCCCTCCATGGTCAACTGGTTCAATGCTTCCTGCATAATCAGCCGTTCCTTAAGATGAATCTTCTTACCCAGGATGAGGGCAAAGAGTGTGGCCATAGTCATGAAGCCCAGGCCGCCTACCTGGATTAACAGCAAAATCACGATCTGCCCGAAAACGGAATAGTAGGTGCCTGTATCAACGACGACTAAACCGGTTACACAGACCGCCGAGGTAGCGGTAAACAACGCGTCAATAAATTTGGTCGGCTTCCCGGCAGCGCTCGATACCGGCAGTGACAGCAGTATAGCGCCTGCCAGGATTAACCCGATAAAACCCAACACGAGAATCTGGGCAGGTGATAACTTATTTAAAAGATTAAAGTTTCCGTACCTTAATCTGCTCACGGTCCTGCCGGCTAAAAAGCCCAAACTGCTTCCCTCCCGGTTTTAAACCATTAACTTCAATTATAAAACCATTTATTATATTTGGCAATTTTATATTAAGATAATAATCCAAAAAGCACGGAGCAAAATATCCGTGCTTTAGAATTTATTTCCGGCTTTGTTCCTTTTTAAGCATTCAGCTTTTCTTTGGCCACTTCAACAAGTTTACCGAAAGCCTTTTCGTCATTCACGGCCAGGTCTGCCAGCATCTTACGGTTAACTTCCACGCCTGCCTGTTTTAACCCGTTGATCAGCCTGCTGTAAGAAATCCCGTTAATCCTGGCAGCGGCATTGATCCTGGTAATCCAGAGCTTGCGGAAATCCCTTTTCCTGGCTTTCCTGTCCCGGTATGCATAAAACAGGGACTTCAGCACCTGTTCATTGGCCGGCCGGAATAACTTACTTTTAGAACCGAAGTACCCTTTGGCCAGCTTAAGTATTTTCTTATGTCTTTTACGGGCTGTAACCCCTTTTTTAACCCGCGGCATGACTATAACCTCCTTCGTTTAATATCGGTATAAAAATTAAGCATAGGGAAGCAAAAGTTTTATTCTTTTGGCATCAGCTGCGGAAACTTGGCCTGCTTTCCGGAGGTTCCTCTTCCTCTTGGCGCTTTTCTTCTCTAAAATATGGCTTTTATAAGCTTTGGCCCTTTTTATTTTCCCTGTTCCTGTCAGTTTAAACCTTTTGGCAGCACCCCGGTGGGTCTTCATTTTAGGCATGTGATTTCCTCCTCTCTAGTCCTGTTTTGGTGCCAAAATCATTATCATGTTCCTTCCTTCAACCTTTGGCTGTCTCTCAATTGAGGCAACATCTTTAGTCATTTCGGCCACCCTTGCCAGAAGCTGTTTACCCAGTTCGGCATGGGCCAGTTCGCGCCCCCTGAACATAAGTGTAACCTTGACCTTATCACCGTCTTTAAGAAATTTTACGGCATTCCTGGTTTTGACCATAAGGTCATGATCTTCGATATTGGGACGCAGTTTGACCTCTTTGACACTGATAATTTTTTGCTTCTTGCGGGCTTCCTTTTCCCTTTTGCTCTGCTCGTACTTGTATTTTCCAAAGTCCATGATCCGGCAAACAGGTGGTTTGGCGTTAGGAGCAATTTCCACCAGGTCCAGGTCTTTCTCCTGGGCCATACGGAGGGCTTCTTTTACCGAAACGATGCCAATCTGTTCACCTTCGGGACTTATTAGCCTCACTTCTTTACCCTTAATTTCTTCATTGATTCGCATGTCTTTGCTAATCAGGGTCACCTCCAAACTTGTTTTTAGCCAAAAATTAAAACGGGTGATGGGACCACCCGCCGTAAAATCAAATAAATCAACTTCCAATCACGGAGTTTTAACCTTATTAACAGCCGAAGCGTCATAAGGTGAGAAGCGGATGGCTTCTTCTTGCGGAAAAACAGTATTAAACTCGAAAGTTATTATATCACTGGTAAAACCTGTTGTCAAACATTTTGATTAAAACAACTGCTTTTCTTTGCTCTGATATCTTCCTTAACTGTTTCCATGAATTCATCCAAACTCGTGCTTCCCTGGTCGCCTTCACCCCTTTTGCGGACGGCAACGGTTTTATTTTCCACCTCACGGTCACCTATAACAAGCATATAGGGGACTTTTTCCAGCTGGGCTTCGCGTATCTTGTAACCGATTTTTTCGTTCCTGCCGTCAACTTCCGCCCGGATACCGTTCTCCCCCATTTTTTCCCTGATGGCCAAAGCATATTCCAGTCCCCTGTCGGTTACTGTCAGGATTTTTACCTGAACCGGGGCCAGCCACACCGGGAAAGCCCCGGCATAGTGCTCGATAAGGATCCC
>DYZU01000144.1 GCA_022735835.1 Thermincola sp.
AAATTTTTGATTTTGGCCCTGGGGGTAACATCTTCTACACTGTCAAGAGTGTAGATAGGGCACCATTTTTGGCATTCCCCGCACCTGGTACAGGCATCCAGGCTCATCAGCTGCTTCGGGCTCAGTTTCTCTATAGGCAGTTTTTTTTGCGGTTCCGTCATATGTACAGGTCACCCCTCATGCGTTCTTCCGAAACGTTGAGCACTATTTCCAGAGGACTGTTTATAATATGAAGGAATTTGCTGTGCGGAAGGTACGCCAGCAAGGCGGCATTCAAAGCCGAGTGAAATACCCACAGAGCGGTAGCCAGCGGAGGAATCCCGGAAAGCCCGCGAAACAATCCGGCTAGATTATATCCAATAAACGAATACTGCAGTTCGGGCGCCGGGGGCAAAAGCGAAATCCTCATTGCTTCCAGTAAAAAACCGGTGACTACAAGGACCAGGAGTGAAATCAAGGCTATCGAGTCGGTGGAGTCGGTATATAATTGACCGTCTTTGATAATATACCTTCGCCCAAACGCTATCAACAGGCCCAACAGCATCAGCAGGCCGAAAAAGTCTCCGGC
Organism: Thermincola sp.; assembly: GCA_022735835.1. Classification (GTDB taxonomy): domain Bacteria; phylum Bacillota; class Thermincolia; order Thermincolales; family UBA2595; genus UBA2595. The sequence goes on from DYZU01000144.1 coordinate 569, forward strand.
GGCCTTGTAATAATTATGCCCCTGCCCGTACAGCATGTACCGGCTGAAAGAAGAATCGGCAGGAATTACTGTCTCCAGGGCAACAGCTATCGCTGACAGCATAAGCAGGCCCATGAAACCATAGAAAATGGAAATATGGGCAAACCACCTGGGGAGGCTCTGTTGAGCCAGCTGTTTCTGAATCACAACGTAGCGCCAGAGCGCCCTCAGCATTAACAGGTAGTCCGGCTTCCTGTAAAGAGACTTCCGTTGGCCTTTAAAATAAAAAGAAAATTTGTAGACCATTCCACCCATAAACAGCAATAGTCCTACAGACTGCATAATTATAAACAGCGTCCAGGGTTTGTAATAGAGTGCAAATTCCTGGCCCATGCGTAACCCTCCCCGTTTTAGCTTGGAAGCAAAACATCAGTCAGAAAAACGAAGCTCTTTGGCACCCCTTATAGCTGCCTCCAGTTTGGTTTTGTTCAGATTCCGCCCGATGAAAACAAATTTATTTTCGTCAGCGTCTTGCAGCTGTCCAAAATTAATTAAGCCGTGGACATAGTCAAAAGTTTCAGGCCCGTCAACGGTTCTGATTATTCCTTTGGCTCGAAAAATCTCACCGAATTCTTTACTTCCCAGGCTCATTAGCAAGGACTCAATTTTTTCCCGGTCCACCAAACCGGGGAATTTAAAAGCCTCTGCATTAAACTGGGGCGAAAAATGGTAGTGGACTACCTCCCCATTGGCGTCCGTTTCGGGGAGTTCAGTCCGGCAATAGACCGTGGGAATAACAATTGCAGAGGGGTTCATAGCGGAAACCGCTTTTTGGCAGTCTTCAATAACTTCGGGGGGCACCAAATCAGCTTTATTGAGCAATATGATGTCCGAATTGGCGATCTGGTCCAGGAAGAAGTTGCTGAAGTCGTTTTCCCTCACCATTTCGATAAAAAACGTCATGTCGATTACCCCGACTACAGGAGCAAGTTCGATTTGATTCCAGAAGTCAGCGCCTTTTAAACCCAGGATAACAGATGACGGGGATGCTATTCCCGACGGCTCTATAATGAGCCGCTCCGGTTTCATGCGGTCCATTATCTCCCTAACCGCCTCCACCAGGTTTGCTCTGAGGGAGCAGCATATACAGCCGCTCGGCATTTCCACCACGTCTAAGTTGGTTCCCCCGGATATCAGGGTACCGTCAATTCCCAGCTCCCCGAACTCATTCACCAGCACCACCGTACCCGACGACTGCTTCTGCAGAATGTTTTTCAACAAAGTGGTTTTGCCGGCTCCCAGGAAACCGCAAATTATTTGTACATGCACATCTCTCACCTGCTCCTTATCAGCTGCCTTCATCTATTTTGGTGATTTTCATGGTAACTTCCTGTTCCACCGCGGCATCCACCAGTACCTGGATTGTTTTCAGTATTGCGCTTGGCACCGGACAGTCCACGTGTTTCAGGTGTTTTGAACAGACCTGATAAATATATGAATCAAGCATCTTGGCAAAGACGCCTTTTTTCCAGTTCAGGTTCTTAAACTCGTCGTTCATCGCGGTAACGAGCTTGCAAGCGCTGTGAAAAGTGATATTGATTAAATTCTGCTCACCAAGTTCGGCCAGGATAACTACTTTTAAGCCACACGCACCCGGTTCCACAACCGCTTTGGCTGCTTTCATTTCTTTCTCCCTCCTAAAGGACAAGCAAGGATACAGAGTCCGCAAATGTATTTCTGAAAGACCTTGACTGTATAGCTCATATACTCCAAGCAGGCCCCTGCGTCAATAAATATCTCCGCTTTTTCTCCGCGTTTCCAGTTTACATTCCTGATCGCCGAGGCGGGGCAGGCATTTACACACTTCGAACAGTTGCCGCATTTGCTCTCCGTATACGGAGTCTGGCATACTTTCAGGGGGGCGTCGGTCAAAACCGTAGCCCAGCTCAACCGTGCGCCGAACATCGGGTTAACCAAAAGCCCGCTTTTTCCGATCCAACCCAAACCGGCGCATGTAGCCGCAGTTTTATGGGGAAATAAAGGATAGAGCTTCGACACAAAACTGCCGTCAACTCTGGCTGAATCAGGGGGTATAGCCAGAGTATGCCAGCCCTGGGATTTTAGCAGGGCGGTAATATTTTTCTGAACCGATTCCAACACCCGGTCCACTTCTTCATATTGATTGGAGTAGGCCGTCATAGAACCGCACTTATAGGTTCCACGGCCCATAGGGTGCTTTACAGCCAGTGAAATTGCGTAAGGCATATGCTTTAACTCAGGCGCCAATCCAATGCTGACGTCCCCGAAACCGACAAGGGACGCTCCCCATTCAATGATTTTTGCTTTTAACCTTTCCGAATCAACGGTTTTCATATGGCGCTCCCTCAGCTGTAACGGGAAATTCAGCATACTCCAGCACCTTCTTCCAAAAAATTATCGGGACGTTCCGAAAAATTATAGGGTCGGAGGGGCATAAGCGCCCCTCCTGAAACTTCTCTTAGTACACACCGTGATCCCATTTGGGAGGAGGCAGGTACTCCCATGGCTCTCCCGCCATGATTTTCTGAGCGAGGTCCACACACTTGTAGGCATATTCAAAAGCGTAGGGGATACCGGGTCCCCCGGGGACAAAGCCCGCCAGAATCATCCCAATGGCAGCGGCTTCAAAAACTTCCTCTACAGTAGCGCCGGCTTTTACCGCAGGATAAACATGGACAATGCAGCGGGGTGAACAATAACCTACGCCGCCGGCCATAAAGATCAATTCCTTGACTTTACGGCTCAGCGCCCCGTCAGCCCAGATGCTGTTGTAAAAATCGGCAAAGGTAACTCCGGCTTTCGGGTTAACCTGGTTAATGATTTTGAACATCCTGGGCACAAAAAGCATGTTTTCTTCCATATACTTATTGGCTTCTTCCGGGGTATACTTTTTCTCTTCACTCATAACCTGGGGTTCGCTCCTTTCAAAAAATATTTTCTTTAGTTTTGCAAACCAGTGTTCAGCGCCCTTTCCGTCTATATGCTTTTCACCTCCTCATTTGAGATGTTCTCATTCGGCCCGGTTCTCTGGGAATCGGGAGATTCAATAATTTCCAGGATGCTTCGCCGGATGCGGCAAAAGTTTGCATCGGTTCTGTTTCTTGGCCTCGGCAGGTCAATATCAACGATTCTTTTAATCCGCCCTGGCTTGGAGTTCATTATGACAATCCGCTCAGCCAGAAAAACAGCCTCGTCAATATTGTGGGTGACAAATACAACAGTTTTCTTTTCCCTGCTCCATAAATCAATCAAGTCAGCCTGGAGCATGTTTCTGTTGATGGAATCCAGGGAAGCAAAAGGTTCATCCATCAGCAACAGTTTTGGATTATAAGCCAACACCCGGGCGATGGCAACCCGCTGTTTCATTCCTCCGGACAATTGTTTCGGATAGTACCGCCTATATTCCGCAAGTCCCACCTTGCGCAGGTTATATTCAATTATTTCATCCCAGAGGTTTTTATCAACATTCCTGGCTTTCAGGCCGAACTTTATATTTTGTTCCACCGTATACCACGGGAACAAAGCATCCTCCTGGAAGACAAAGCCAATCTCGCCTTTTTCCAGAGAGGGCGGCGCGTCATCAAGGAGGACTTCCCCTCCGGCGGGTTGATAAAGACCGGCGATGATCCTGAGCAGAGTACTTTTCCCACAGCCGCTTGGCCCTACAACGCAACAAAGACAACCGTCTTCTACCTGCAAGTCTAAGTTCTCCAGAATCTTCACTTCACCGAACTGATGGGTGACGTCTCGCAAAATCAACGCCATGGCACTAACCTCTTTTCCAGAAAGAGAATAAATTTGTTCATCACAGTACCCACCAGGCCAATGGCTGCCACTCCGCTGATAATTTCAGCTACTCTGCCTCCCACCGAGTATGAAGACCAGATATAATAACCAATCCCTAACTTGCCGCCGACAAATTCGGCAGCCACGATACACATCCAACCCACCCCGAAGCCGACGCGAATGCCGTTAAATATCGAGGGCAGAGAAGCGGGCAGCATTATCTGGGTCAGGATCTGCCTCCGGGAAGCGCCCATGGTCTGGGCCGCTTCAATATGAATACGGTTGACCATGCTGATTCCATGGATGGTATCAAGCAAAATGGGAAAAAAAGCTCCCACGAAAACCACAAAAATCTGTACATATTCCGTAGGCCTGCTGGCATTGGCAAAAATAACGTAAGCCAGCGGTATCCAGGCCAGGGGAGGAATAGGCCTCAGCATTTCCAGCATTGCGTCCACGTAATGTCTGAACCATTCCACCGCACCCATCAGAATCCCCAGGGGTACGGCAATCACAATGCTTATCAGGCAGGCCTCGACTACTATCCGTAAACTGGACCATACTATTTCCAGCAGTGTCTTGTTGTAAAGCGGGTCCCCCTCAACCACCAGGTTTACGAAAACCTGGGCGGTCTCCAAAGGAGAAGGTAACTCCAGCAGGCGAAAACTGACCAGCAACTGCCAGCCCAGTAAAAACGAAATCACGGACAATACTTTAAAATAGCCGTTTCCGAATCTTTTACCGGACCGGTTAACCTTGGGTTGGCCGTTCAGGTTCTCTGCCGGAGTGTAATTGAATAGACCCATCTTAGATCAGTCCTTTACTTGATTACAGGACGCAACCCCTTTTCTCTCAGCGCTTTCTCTAAAAGCGTGTATTGCACCGTACCGATTCCCGGGACGGCAATCGTTTTACCCTTTAAGTCTTCAACTTTGTTGATACCCGGGTCATTTCTCACTATGAGACCGGACCCCTCATTGTTGGCCCCGGCAACTATCTCGATGGGGATCTCATCATTAATTCTCTTCAGGGTAGCCGGAGCCCCACCCAGATAAGCCATGTCGATATCTTTCACCTTAAAAGCTTCCATTACCGCAACACCGTTCTGGTAAGTTTTAGTCTCCAGGGTGCGGCCTGCTACCAAGCCTACATTTCTGTAATATCCTTC
>DYZU01000145.1 GCA_022735835.1 Thermincola sp.
GAACATATCCATGGGAATGGTCTCCCAGGGTGAGCCTGATGTTTCTATCAGGGTCTGCAGCAGAGCCGAGGCGGCTGCATACATACAACCGTATTTGAAGTAGTTCTCATAGCCTCTCTTTCTTACAACGTCCACATCCAGTTTGTTATACTTCCACGGTAAAGCCGGGGCAGCCCCTGTTTTGGTAGCTGTTCCGGTTGCCGGTTGCGTTCCGGCTGTGTTCCCTGTACTGGTCGTACTGCATCCGGCAATCCCGGCGGTAAGCACTCCGGTGGCCAGTGCGCCGGCGCTTATCAGAAATTTCCTCCTGGTCAAACCGGTATTGTCCTTTTTCTCTCTTTCCACAGTCTTTTTTTCTTCTGTCATAAATAATACCTCCTCACTTTAACTGTGAATGCACTGGCATTTCTTTGCTCAATCCCAAAATGTATCCTTTTATCACCTCCGATTTATCAACTGGGATTCCTTAAATGAATCTATGATAAATTACTCCTATACTAAGTAGTTAAAACGTTCACATAGGTAAGCATTTATTAACCCTGCATCATTTTTCGCTTATAAATATAACAGGTAACAAATTTTTATAATCCGCTTTCCTTTTTACTGCGCGGGGCGGCCAATTTATTGATGACCAGGAGCGCGCCTCCGAACACGACCAGCAGGAGTAATACTCCCAGACCGTAACTTAAACCGAGAACACTATGTATAGTCAGCTTACCCAAGTTATAGGGTGTTATCAGCAGCCGGTTGAGGATGGGGTAGAAATGAGCAAAAACTGCCGTGCCTAATAAACCGCCCAGCACGCCGTACCAGGCATCTTTTTTCCCTTCACCCAAAGCTACCATCCCTGTACCGGGGCAGTAACCCAGCAAGGCGAAGCCAACACCGAATATTAAACCGCCGACGACCAGCCTTAATATCTGAGTCGGCGCTATGTATAGGACCCGGTCCAACATAAATATTCCTACGGAAGCCACCATTACGGTAGTCATCATAAACTTTAGGATTTTGAAGTCTTTCAGCAGCAGCATTTTAAGGATGTTCTCGTAGCGGGAGGCCCCGGATTTAAAAATTACAAATCCGAAAGCAATACCGGTTATAAGTCCTAAGAACATCACGTTTAAAGGTGTGCCGACTCTTACAAATTCGGTCATCGTAAATCCCTCCCTCTATAAAGCAGTTTGGCGGTAACAATTCCCGAGGCAAACATAGCTCCGGCAAAGATCAGAGCGCTTATTGCCAACTGGCTGGCCCCACTGATAAAAAGACCGCTGGTGCAGCCCCCCGCCAGACGTGAGCCAAACAGCAGGAGAAAACCGCCCAGAAAAGCCTGGAAATAACGTTTCCCTTGGTGAGCACCGAAATGTTCCGCCCACATGAGCGGTATTTCTTCACCTCTGGCCCGCGTTACAAAATAGCGGCCGATTACACCCGACAGCAGTAACCCTAAAACAAACATTACCTGCCAGTCTGCTACCGGAGCCGCCTCCCGGAAGTAGTGAGACGTTTTAGCCACATATTCCGGAACAAAGAACTGCAGGATATGGCCGGTCACCCGTTCATAAGTTGTGGCCGTGCCTACGGTATGGCCGGTCAGAAAGGCGAAAACAACCACCAGACCTAGCAGGACTCCTCCAATATGCCACGGCCAATCACGTTTTAATTGGTTTTGATTCATACCGTCAACCCTCCCTATATACCCTACTATGGTATTGTATTTTCAATTATTATTGTACCCCTATAGGGTATATGAGTCAATCCCGAAAAATAAAAAATGAGATAACTTTATTCCCTAATCTAAAAAAAAATTATTGACATCGAACACCTGTTCGTGGTAAAATTTGCATAAGGAGGTGGAAACAATGAAAATAACAAATGTGCGGATTAAAAAAATTCATGGAGACACAAATATTAAAGCTTTTGCTTCCGTTACCCTGGATGACGCCTTTGTGATTCATGACATCAGGATTGTTGAAGGGAAAAACGGCCTTTTTGTATCCATGCCGAGCAAAAAAGTCGGTGACAAATACCGCGATATTTCTCATCCGATCACCGCCGACAGCAGGTCAGCGCTGATTGAGACAGTTTTGGGAGAATACCGTCAATTGA
>DYZU01000146.1 GCA_022735835.1 Thermincola sp.
ATATCTCCCTGCTGGACGGTATACGGGTTAAAATGTTCGTCATAACCTTTGGCTGCAAAGGCCTTTTGCATTCCCACCAGCAGAATTTGGGGGCCTGTCACCTTCAAACCGGCAAAAGCCCCCGCCGGAGCGGTAGAAAAAATCCCGAGTCCGTTAGGTACCGACCTTTGCGAAGTATATAAAGGAGTGTTAAGCAGCGAAACATTCTGGTCGCCCAGCTGCCTCGCCACCATGGTGGAAGACCCTCCCCCGTCAAGGTTTACGGCTGTCCACGCCCCGATTGAAATCATAAAGTCAGCCAGCTCTTCCTGGGTCATGCCCCTGCTGGTACTTCCACCGTCCACCACCACAAGGTATAATGTTTTGCCGTCCTGGGAAGCGCCAATTGCGGTCCTGGCTCTATTACCGGTGATATTCTGGCTGAACCAGTGGCGCTGCCCGTTTTGCACCAGAAGGGCCTGACCGCCAATTGCCGTAAGCAGGTTGCCGCCTTCCGGACTGACCGCATAACTTACCTGTACCGGGTCTCCTACTTTAAAATTCGTGGTGAGAAACTGCCCCGCCTCACCGTGGCCGGCGAGAACATAACCGTTGGCGGGAATAGCCGTGCCCGGCTGGTCAACCCTGAGTTCCTTGACCACATCATTTTCCACCACCATTTCCACTACTCCCGTCAATCCCGGCAATTTCCCCCGGCTTTGCGACCCCCACCTGGGGGTATACATATTCAACCGGTTGACGTCGGAACTAACGCCTGTCGCTATTAGATATGTAGGTTTATTTATACCAAACAGCGGGTGTTGTAAACCACCCGGAGATGTGACCGTACCTTGAAACGAGAACAAGGCAAATACAGGAACACTGTCTTTGGTAAGGCCAAAGCCGTACATGTCAGTTCTTTGAGCGGGAGAGGTAACCAGCTCGCCGGATTGAACAGTAATTCCAAGCGGCGCTTTTTCATCCATCTGGAAAAAATCGCCGTTTATAGCGGCAATCGCCCCCGCTTCCCTGGCCAGGTTGGTAACACTCTGGTTCCTGGTGATTACTCCGTTGGTGCCGACGAGGGAACCAACCTTCACATACGGGTTTGTCAAATCCACTGTCATAACATAAATATTCAAGGGCCCTTCCGTGGTCTGCATCTTGATAGTTTCCACCGCTACTCCCTCGGCCACGGGTTCTCTGGTGCCGGTCCTGGATTTCTCCGTGTACCCCAGGGCGGCCCCACCGGGCCACGTTACAGCGAAAACCAAAGAAAGTATGGTTGTCCACGCCACCAATCTGCCGTATAAACTTCTTCTCCGCAACTGCATCCTCTCCCCCATTTCCGAACTTTTTTGGTATTTCGGTCAGTTCCGATTCTTGGACGACCTGCCCGATTATAAAGTTCCCACAGTCCCTCCTTTATAATAATTAGTTAGAGCATCATTTTTTATGTCCTGTTACCAACCCTTCTTTTTAATTTTTCCAAAAACTCATATGAAACAGCCAGCCCGCCCGCACCCTTGCCGATTTCTATGGCTTCCTTGTTATTTCCGTGAAAATCGGTCCCTCCGGTGACCAGCAAACCGTTCCGCTCGGCAAGATTAAAATACCTGTCCGTTTCCTCCGGCGTATGGGTGGTGTAAAAAACCTCGATTCCTTCCAATCCGTACCCCACCAGCTCCTCGATTAACGCCTGCAGGCTCTTATCCCCGCTGACTTCCAGATATTTGGGATGAGCCAGAACGGCAATACCGCCAGCGGCCGTGACCAGTTCAATACCTTCCCGGGGTGTCAGTTTATCCTTTTTTACATACGCGGGCTTTCCGGCTCCGAGATACAGTTCAAAAGCTTCGTCAAAATCCCTGACATAACCCTTTTGCTTCATTACAGCCGCAATATGGGGACGCCCGATCACATTTCCTCCCGCCGCTTCCGCCACTTCCCCGATAGAGATGTCAAAACCCAGGCCCCGCAGCTTTTCAACCATCCTGGGATTACGCTCTTCCCGGTACCGGCGCAGCAGGCTTAACCCCCGCTGCAACCGGGGGTTATGCGGGTCGACAAAGTAGCCCAGAATATGCATTTCGCCCGGGTAGTCCACCCCGATTTCCACACCGGGAACCACTTCAATACCGGCGCGGCTTCCTGCCTCCAGGGCCTCCTCCACTCCGTCCACCGTGTCATGGTCCGTGACAGCAATGGCCCTCAGCCCCTGCCGGGCAGCATGGAATACGACTTCTTCCGGTGTCATGGTCCCGTCGGAAGCCGTTGTATGAACATGTAAATCGATTAACCCTGTACCCATTCTTTTCACCCTGAATTACATTATGTCCGTTTCCTCCGGCCGTTAAAACTATTAAAGAGTTGAACCAATAAATAGTTACTTCGACAACCGTTGCCAACTTCCTTTAATAATGACAGGGCATGGTCCCAATTTGTAACCACCCGGCCAATTAACAATCAAGCCCATACCTTAACTAATGTTACAACTCCAAAAATGATGAAGATTGCAGCAGAAATCCATTTAATAAGTTTTTCCGGCAGTTTCTTGCCCAGAAATATTCCGGTAATGATTGCCAGGGCGTCAGCAACCACCATGCCGAGGGTCGACCCAAGCCAGACCTGGATAAAACTGCTGTGTTTGGAAACCGCCGGACCGCTGTATTCGGCAGCCAGTGATATTGTCGCCAATTGGGTCTTGTCTCCCAGTTCGGCCAGAAAAAAGGCCATGGCCACTGTCAGAAAAGGCCCAAATCTTGACCTTTTCTCGTGTTCCCCGTCCAGTTCATCGCCTTTCAGGGTCCAGATTCCAAACCCGATAAAAGATGCTCCGGCGAGAAACTGTATGTAATTAAACGGGATCAGCAGTCCGAGAAACTGACCCGCAA
>DYZU01000015.1 GCA_022735835.1 Thermincola sp.
AAACCTCGGCGGCTGCCCAGGAGGTGTCTGCTTCAGCAGAACAGATGACAGTGTCTATCGGAGAAATATCGGCTGCGTCCGAAAAATTGGTTACAATGGCTGAGGACCTGAGACAAATGGTGGCAAGGTTCAGGCTTTAAACAGTTTTTTTCCCGGTTTTGCTTTCCGAAACAGAATGTGATTTTTAATACTATTATTTACCGATCCAAGATTATCTTTATGCCGCATATATATGGTAAAACAGCGTTCCATATAGTCTTCGAACGGTCGTAGAGCGCTGGCCAGGGCGCAGTATGTATCCAGACCCTTGGCAGTTAACCGGAGAGGCTCCTTGGCCAGCAACTGCCCCATAATCAATTCTTCCAAAATCGACTGGAGAGTTCTGCTGAATGTCCCGTTTCTTGTCCGGACAAAGTCATAAAACCCGATGTCGTGATATTCCAGGGATTCGGCGGAAGCCAGGAATAAAAAATTGTGCAACACCGCCGGCGAACTGATTTCGAATTGTGTTATTAAGCGCATAACCAGGATATGCTGGGCTGTAAAACTGAACATGTGGTCCTCCTTATTTGTTACAGTTTTATTATAACCTGAAAGCCGCTAAAAGGAATGGGTATATGTGTACACTAAACCGATAAAATTGATTGACAACTGCTTTAAAACTTGTTAATATTAATTCAGTTATTAAGTTTGAATACAAGGATACTCTTATCCAGAGAGGTGGAGGGACTGGCCCAATGAAACCCGGCAACCATTTCGCACGCCTGTGCGGGACAGGTGCCAATTCCTGCAGGAGTTTATCTTCTGACAGATAAGAGGTTATAATTACTTATTGTATTTAAAACCTCTTGGTCAGAAGGGGTTTTTTCTTTTGGTTCCGGAAAGATTCCACTTGAAGTCAGGAGGTAGCGGTATATGGGTGTAAAAAGAACGTACGCGGAAATCAACGAGAAGATTAAGTCAGGAAAAGTGGTCGTGGTTACGGCGGAAGAAATTATCGGAATGGTGAAAGAAAAAGGTATTGAAAAAGTGGCCGAGGAAGTCGATGTTGTAACTACCGGTACATTTGGCCCGATGTGTTCGTCAGGGGCATTCTTTAATTTCGGTCATCCCAAACCTAGAATCAAGATGCACCGGGTGTGGATGAACGGAGTACCCGCATATACCGGTATTGCCGCTGTTGACGCCTATTTGGGGGCTACCGAGCTGCCGGATTTTGACCCGCTGAATTCAAACTATCCGGGAGAATTCAGGTACGGCGGCGGGCACGTTATTGAAGACCTGGTCGCCGGAAAGGCAATTAAACTTGAGGCTACCGGATATGGCACAGATTGTTATCCCCGGAAAAAGATCGAGACCTATATAACCCTTAATGATGTAAACGAAGCCTACCTGTTTAATCCCCGTAATGCATATCAGAATTACAACGTCGCCGTCAACCTGTCAGAGAAGATAATTTATACATATATGGGCACGCTGAAACCCAATCTCGGCAATGCCCATTACTGCAGCGCAGGGCAGCTCAGCCCGTTGATGAATGACCCTTATTACAGGACCATCGGCATCGGTACCAGGATATTTCTGGGCGGCGGCATAGGGTATGTGGTATGGAACGGGACCCAGCACAGCCCCTGCGGGCCCCGCGGTGAAAACGGGGTTCCTTTGGGCGGCGCCGGGACCCTGGCCGTAATTGGTGACCTGAAGCAGATGAATTCGCAGTGGTTGAGAGGGACCAGTTACCTGGGTTACGGTTCTACCTTAACCGTGGGCGTGGGGGTCCCCATACCGATACTGGATGAAGACATGGTCCGGTTTACTTCGGTAAAAGATGAGGATATATTTGCTCCTATAGTAGACTATAGTAACGATTATCCGAATGGTACGGGGAAAACCCTTGGTTCCGTATCTTACGCCCAGCTAAAATCAGGGTTTATTGAAGTCAACGGCAGAGAAGTCCCCACGGCTCCGCTGTCCAGCTATGTGAAGGCAAGAGAAATTGCCGAGACTCTGAAGCAGTGGATCATGAAAGGTGATTTCCTGCTGGGAGAACCGGTACAAACCCTTCCGTCTGCCGATTCGGGTGTTGCCTTAAAGGGATTGCAGGAGAAACCCGCACCCTAAAGACACCGGCTCTCCACTAAATTGAATCCGAAAGGAGTAATCAGTATGGCTCCCAGAAAGGTAGTTCTTCGTTTTCCTCCCCAGATTGTTGATAAACCGCTGATATACCATTTGGTAAAAGACTACGGATTGATGATTAATGTTTTAAAAGCCAATGTGAACCCGTATAAAGAGGGGTTTATGGTGGTTGAGATCAGCGGGGAACCCCATCAATATGAACAGGGGTTGAACTTTTTACGCGAACGGGGAGTAATAATAGACCAATTAAGTGAAAATATAGTCAGAAACACGGATAAGTGCACACACTGCGGGGCTTGCACCAGCGCTTGTCCGTCCGGCGCGCTTTATGTCTCCCGCCCCTCAATGGAAGTCATATTCGATGAAGAAAAATGCGTTGTCTGCGGGGTATGCCTGAAAACCTGCCCCGTTAAAGCGATAGAAGTCAATTTCAACGGTCATGGCGGCAGGAGCATTTAGACATGTATGTAAAAAGGGTCTACAGGGATTCCTTGGGCAAGCAGGACCTCAAGAGTTTCCGAATCTCAGTAAAGGAAACAGACCTTTATTTAAGCGTAAAGAAGGAAAGCTATTGCCCGGATTTGGAGAAAAAAGTGGAAAAACTGATTCTCGGGCTCAGGTACGACCTGGAGTCTTATATTTCACTGGACCCGGAGTTCAAAACAACTTTGCGGCCCCACGCGTTGGCAACCGGGGCCCCTTTGATTGCCAGGACCATGGCCGTGGCTGCCAATACGGCGGGAGTGGGCCCGATGGCAGCAGTGGCCGGTGCGTTTGCCGAATATATCGGCAGAGAGTTGTTAAAAATAACTTCTGAAGTCATAGTGGAAAACGGGGGCGACATTTTTATGGCCTCCGGCCAAAAACGGCTGGTCGCCATTTTTGCCGGAACATCTCCGTTTTCCAACCGTATCGCCGTGGAAATACCGCCTGATAGAACGCCGCTGGGCATTTGTACCTCTTCAGGGACTGTCGGGCCTTCCCTGAGCATGGGAAAAGCTGATGCGTCCGTAATTATTGCCCGCTCTGCGGCTCTTGCGGATGCGGCGGCCACCGCCGCCGCCAATGTGATCCAGGGGCCGCAAGACGTAAAAAAAGGGATTGAAGTGGCCAAAAATATCAACGGCGTATTGGGTGCCATAATGATTAAAGATGATAAACTGGCGGTATGGGGCGATTTTAACATTGTTCCGGTGAATCCCCCAAATTGAGGCTTTCATATGAATCAGTCCAAAAAGATCCTTGGTTACAATAGAAATGTTTTTATCTTGGGATTGGTCAGTCTCTTCACTGATTTGAGCAACGAAGTGATTCTGCGTACTATCCCCTTGTTTTTGGCTAACGTACTGGGGGTAAAGACTTCCATAATCGGTCTTGTGGAGGGGGTATCTGAAAGTACTTCAACGTTATTGAAAGTGTTTTCCGGTTGGTTCTCGGACCTGGTTGGTAAGCGCAAGCCTCTGACGGTTATAGGGTACGGCCTTTCTTTTTTGTCAAAACCATTACTTTATTTTGTTTCGAGTTGGCCGGCTGTATTTTTTGCCAGATTTATCGATAGGGTCGGTAAGGGCATCCGTACTTCACCGAGGGACGCCCTTATTGCTGATTCAACCCCTTCTGGTGAGATGGGAAAATCATTTGGACTGCACCGGACGCTGGATCCCCTGGGAGCCGTACTGGGGACGGCTCTGGCAGGTTTTATGGTGTTCTGGGCCGCAAAAGGAACTATAATAATGAATAGAACCACCTTTAGATATCTGGTACTCATGTCAATATTACCGGCGTTAATTTCAGTAGTATTACTTGTTGTGGGGGTCAAGGAACCCGCCCATCGTACGGAAACAGGGGACAAACAAAAAAATACACGGTGGAAACTGGAAGGACTTAAAAAAAGTTTTTTAATATTTCTGGTTATTAATGTAATTTTTACTCTGGGCAACTCCAGTGACGCGTTTCTTATTCTGAGGGCTCAGAAACTTGGAACTACACTGGCCGGGATTTTCTTTTTACTGGCTGTTTTTAATATTGTTTCCTCATTACTGTCTTTACCTGCCGGAGTGCTGTCAGATCGGTGGGGCAGAAAAAAGCTTCTGATATTTGGCTGGCTGTTATACTCCCTTGTGTATTTGGGTTTTGCCTATGCCAGGGCTCCTTGGCACATATGGATCCTTTATTCCGTCTACGGAGCTTATTACGGTATAACTGACGGAGTGGCCAGAGCTTTTGTGGCGGACGTAATTGAACCGGGTCAGAGAGGTACCGCTTACGGTCTATATAATGCGGCGGTAGGAATAAGCGCATTGCCGGCCAGCCTGATTGCCGGGATTCTCTGGGACAAACTTGGTTCACCGGCGCCCTTTATCTTTGGTGCAGTTCTGGCATTGGCTGCGGCTGTGGGCTTGTTGTTTATATCTGACGTCAGCCAGCCCTACATTGGAAGTTAGAGGTTGGAAGTTAGAGGTTGGATAGTCGGTAGGGGCTGTCCCATAAATAGGCGACCCTACTTAAATACTCGTCAAAAAATACTGAAGGACGGGCAGGTGTGTTCCGGAGAGCGGCGTTATATCGTCCACCGGCCCACGATCCGCGCAG
>DYZU01000147.1 GCA_022735835.1 Thermincola sp.
GTATATTCTGTTGCTTGGTTAAATGTATTATAACGTCTGAGACAAATTCCTGCAATAACTGAATTTAAATTTATGCTGTCAAGATTTTTTGGGTATCTGCCCAACTAACCTCATCTTTATGTCCAAGCGCCGGGTTGCACTGCCAAATGCGCCGTCCGTGGCGCGTTGGCAGTGCAACCCAAGGCTTCGCCAGGGAATGAGACTAGTTGACTCGATGAAGGAACACCGGAAAACTAGGCAGACGGTTATCCCGGCTTTTCATTTTATAATGTCACTTTCTGCCCGTCCCAACCCTGCAGTTCAAGCAGTTTTGTTTCTTCCACCTGCTGGTCCAGCTTTTTGAACTTCCATACTTCTCCGTCCTTGACCAGCACAAAGGAATATTTCTTGACCTGGGCCGAGGTAATTCCGATAGGATTGTATTCACGGATCAATTGGCTAAATTTATCCTGGGTCATCCCGCTTACCTTGTTGTCTTTCACAAAGGTCGGAGACTCAAAATCATCGGCTATGGCGCTGAACTCATAATCATTATTCACAACAGCTTCCGCTTCCAGTGTGTTTTCAGATGAATTGAGAATCCTGATCTCTTTGATTTTACAGTTAACTTCGGGTGAAAATGCCGATAAAAAGTAATCAGACTCAATGCTGCCATCATCCACAAACCTGTAGAACTCCTCCAGCAGCGGTCCGGTGAAAATCTTCCGGTAGCGCGCTTTTAATTGTTTTTTATAAACCTCGTCTGAATCAAATTCGCCCTCGCTGAAATCAATAGCAATCTGAAAATACTCCTTAAGAGCGTTTAAGGCTATGGCCTCCAGTTCGCCGGCTTTGTTGCCGGGAGCCCGGCCCTGTTCTTTCTCGTCAGCTCCGCAGCCAATCATAAACACTCCCAACACCAGTAAACTGCATAAAACCAGAACGGCTTTTCTCACGGAGACTCCTCCCCCTTAGAAATCAATAAAGACAATCCTTCTCCCGTCTCCTGGTAATCCGGATATCGGTTTCCACCACCAAACGGTACACCCTGCACATCTGGACGATCCGGGAAGTTGTCCGCTCCCCGATATATTCCTCCAGTTCAGCCAGGTCCAGGTTAGTCGTGATCACTGTAGGCAGCGCGTTATTTAAACGGTAATTTATAATCGAGTAAAGCTTGTTCCTGGCCCAGTCGGTATAATTGTGTGCTCCCAGGTCATCCAGAATCAGAACGCCAACCTCACGGGCGGTATCCATAAGGTCCTGTTCGGTGTAACCGTTAGCATGGTCATATGTTGCCCGGAGCTGGTCCAGCAAGTCCGGGACAACCACGAACAATACCTCCTTACCGTCTTCCAGTAAGGCATTGGCTATCGCACAGGCCAGAAATGTCTTTCCGCTGCCCACCGGACCAGTCAGGATTATCCCGTCCGTGTGCGGGTTTTCCCGGACATCCCTGACAAATTTTTGCGCGGCAGAAAAAGCGGCCGCCGCATTATCATAATATGTCTTACCGTTAAAATGGTCCCTGAGGTTCTTTGAATAATAACGCGAACTGAACTGGTCGAAACTGTAGTTCAGCATTTCCCGGCTTATTTTGGCGTTTTTGAACCTGGCCCGGATCTTTCTTTGGGCCGTGCATTTACACGGAGCGGCTCTTTCCGCATCTATAATAACAATGCCCCTACCATTACAGATGGGGCAGTTATCACCGTTCCTTTTCAACACTATTCCTCCTTAGCCGAGGTACAGTACCCTGAATTTGTCTTTTTTCTTCTCAGCCGCCTCCGGTTTGCGCCGGGAAGAACGGCTGAGCTGGCGCTCGCGGAAATTCGCCTCATATTCCAACACGTCTGTAATGGTCTTCAGGTTGTTTTTTTGCCATTCCAGAAGAATGCTGTCTATGTATTTGAAATTATGCTTGCCCAGCAGCACAGCCCTTTTAAGGGCTTCCAGAATCAGTTCCGGCCTCCCGTCACTATCGTCCAGCCACAAATTAACCTGTTCTATTTCCATGGGGGACAATAACCTGCCAAATTCCTTCTCAAATGCCTGGCAGACTTTGGCAAAAACCGGCTGCCTGTTTTTATTTTTGCCAACCCGGGTTCTCTGGTCATGCTCCTTGAGGTTCTTTTTCATCTGCTGGTAGAGTCTGACCTTTTCACAGGCCCAGAGTTCAGAGACTTTTTCAAACAATGGTTCGTAGCTGTAGACCGGGATTATTTCGTCAGAAGTTTCGCAGTAAATATGGTCAATGTTAATTATCCCTTTTTCAATCAAACTGGCCAGGTCCGCCTTAATTTTGGCTTTGTCCCCCGACATGAACTGGGCTAAAAGATCAAGCGGCGGAAAGTGCTGGTTGGTTGCCGTCTGGAGGTACATCAACTGGATCACCAGCATCATTTCACTGTCAGTAATCCCGATTTTGGGGTAATACTTCAGTACAAGATTAGGGACACTTGTCATTCCTTCCATTATTAAATCCGAACCAAACGCGGCAGTAACATTTCCCTTCTTGTCCCCGCTGAAACTCATCAACTTTACCCCTTTCGTAAGCTCCACCTAAGATATAACAGAAAAGCAATTAAAGTACCTTGGTGATAAATATGGTTTTTTCTTCGCTTAAGTCAATCTGTTTGGGATACTCCAGGCGGTTGTTATTGCGGTCATAGAATATTTTCACAATCGGCCTGGGAGCCATTGTTTTCTGGACATTCACAACAATACCGATTTCCCCGGTGCTGAGTTTGACGATGCTGCCCAGCGGGTAAGCGCAAATATTGCCGGTAAAAGCCTTAATTACCCGAGCATCGAAATAAATATTGCCTGCCCCGTAGAGAAACTCCATGGCTTCATGGGGAAGGTATTTCTGCCTGTACGTCAGCCCTCTGGTCAGGTCGTCATATACATCGGCTACGGCGACAATGCGGGAAGAAAGGTCTATGTTTTCCCCGTTCAATTTATTGACATACCCGCTTCCGTCCCACCGTTCATGGTGGTAGAGGGCAACCCTGGCCACGGCAACGTCAAACCCCCGTTCCCGCAGGATATAGTAACCCTGTTTGGTGTGCTCCTGGTAAGCCTGAGTTTCCTGGGGAGTGAGGTCTTCCCGTTTGGCCAGAACATCCGGGCTTACAGCCTTTTTTCCTATATCGTGGGCTATTGCACCCTTACCGAGCAAGGTCAGCCTGTCTTCCGGCATCTTTAAGACCGCACCCATAATCAGTGACAACACACACACAGAGATAGAATGGTCAAGGGTATCGTCATCCGCCGTTCTCAGGTCCAGATACAGGTTGGCCACCTGCTGGTCCTTTACTATGTTCTCCAGTATCCTGGAAATTGTGTCATACCTGTCTTTGGCCTCTCCCAGCCGCTCGCCGAAGATATTGGCCGGCAAAAAATGCCCTAACACGCGCAGGGCCTCAGAATGTACTCTGTTGATAAGAACATCGTTTGGATCTATGTTAAGTGTATCTTTATCGTTCACGCTTACCCTGACAATTCCCATTTCGCGGAGGCGCTCTATGAGGTCAGGGGTCAGCCTGGTCCCCTCAGTCAGAAGAACCCTCCCGTTTGAAGCGTACACCGTCTCAGCCAGAACCATGTCTGCTTCCAGTTGATTTAGCAACAATTGTGGCAAGCCCGCTTCCTCCTTCACCCGTTTGACATAAACATATCGGCAGGCAAATTATCCCCGGCTTAGTGTTACTTCTACAAAATATACCAAAATCCTTCCGTTATGCAAAGATTCAATTTTTTGAATCTTTAACAATATGGCGATGGTTTACGCTTTTGAAAAAAGGTGCGGCGTCAATTTTCTCTTTTACCGGCCGGTTAATTCCCTTGGTTTCAGGTTCCTGGCATAATCCTGCAGCCCTTCAAAAATAGCCCGGGCTACAAGTTCCTTCTGGGAAATCAACATGTCCCGGTCATATTTGTTGGAAATAAAACCTGTCTCCACCAATACTGAGGGCATGGGATTACCTCTAATAATTGTAAAACTGCCATGCTCTACCTGTTTTTCTTTTTTATGCAGTTGGTTTAAGCGCTTCTGGATGCTCTCGGCCAGTTCCCGGGAAAAGTCATCGTAATAAAAGACAATTCCTCCTGAGGCTCGCGGGTCCTTATTACTGTTGGTATGAATGCTAATCATTAGATGGCCTCTCTGGTCCAGGGCAAAACCCTTCCTTTTCTCCAGAATCACCCATTGTTCAAAATAAGACATCCTCCTATCAGGAACCAAACCCCTGTCCCCCTGCCTGGTCAGTTTGACCTTGACGCCGTTACGTTCCAACTTTTTTTGTAATGCCAAAGCCAGGTCCATATTAATTTCGGACTCTTTTAGTGCTCCCGCCACCGCTCCGGGGTCAGCACCCCCATGCCCGGGGTCGATGATTACCGTTTTCCCCTTCAGGCCCGGGGAAAACATTTCCTCTCTCCAGCGCTTTTCCTCAAAGTAATCCGAAACTTTGAACAAACCGGCCGCCACTAAAAAAAGAACCGCTAACAGCCCTATTCTCATAAAAATAGTTATGATGTTAACTCTGTTCACCCATTTCATGATAAGGACTCAATTCGTTAACTGCCACCACAATTCCTGCCGTGAAATGTGTAATTAAAAATCACAATGAAAAATAAAAACTCCCCTCTCGCTTGGCGGCTCGGGGGACTGATGGTTGGTTCGCTTGCCCACTCTCCACTACCCACTACTCACTGACAGCAAGTCGCTTGTTGGCGTGGGACAGAATAATCTCCGGCACTTCCCTGATAGACCTTACCGAGAAGTGTTCGCCGACGGCCTCCTCTTCTTCAAAATCCCATGTGTTGTGATGAAAGACGTGAATGCAGTTAAAACCGCTGCGCAAACCCGGATTGATATCACCCTTCATGCTGTTCCCGATAATCCACGACTTGGACGGCTCCAGACCGTTTTGTAAAGCAATGCGGGTGTATTCCTTGTGTGTTTTGTCCGGAACAATGTAGACCTCGTGAAAAAAACGGTCCAGGCGGCTTTCCTTAAGCCTCTTGGCCTGAATCTCCGGATCCCCCTTGGTGGCCAGAAACAGGGGCATTTCCCCGCTTAACCTCTCCAAAACCTCTTGAGCGCCCTCAATTAACTCTGTAGGCTGCCGGAAAACCCACCACCCCAGATTTTCCATCCACTTCCTGGTAGTCTGGCAAACCTCACTGCCGAATCTTTTACAGTAGTACTCATACGTCTGAACCAGGGCTTTTGGAAAACATTCCTTGTGAAATCCTCCGCACTTTAAAACATTGCTGATATCAAACTGGTTTAAGACTTCCAGGGACTCTTCCACCGGAAACCCCAGTTGCGACATCTTGGCGGCAAATTTTTCTTTGGCCCTGTCATAATAAATGGTAGTTTCCACCAAAGTATCGTCAAAATCAAAAATGCAGCCCGTTTTTCCTTTCATCGCTTAATCTCCGGTTTAACTCATCAAAATTTTATATTACCTTTTATTTTATCACCACGGTGCGGTTAACTCCATAATATGGACTGAAAATAAATTAGGAGTGTAGCCCATGAGAAGAAAATTGTTCAGGCAAAAACCATGTCCTAGCGGAGTGTTCTGGATAGTAGAAGAAGGGGATACATTTTACCTGATATCCCGCAAATTAAATATCCCGCTGGAAAAGCTGCTGGCTGCAAATCCGGGAATTGACCCGGAAAACCTCCAGATCGGGAGTAAAATCTGCATACCCTTATAACCAGCGCTGCCCGAAAAGGGGTTTGTTGACAAAACTACTTTGGCAAAAAAGAAGGGCTGACTGCACAGCCCCTTTATCCGGCTAAAAACTTGATTGCTGCGCTGGCTGCGGCTTTAGCCTGTTCCATGCTCTGCGGGATATCTTTCGGCGACTGGCAGGTACCCGCCACAAACACACCCGGTTGTTTGGTCCCTACCGGGTCCAGGGTACCGACTTTAAAGAAGCCGTGCTCGTCTGTTTCCACATCCAGCATGGCCGCCAGTTTCTGGGTATCTTCACATGGTGTGATGGCGACAGACAGGACAATCAAATCAAATTTATCCTCGATTGCCTCGCCGGTCAGGGAATTGGCATACCGTACCGTTAACCGGTCATACGGGAACCCAAATATCTTGGCCGGAATACCTCTCACGAATTGTATTTTGTCATCCTCTTTGGCAGCTTTGACAAATTCGTCAAAACCCTTGCCAAAAGTCTGAAAATCCATATAGAAAATAGTCAGTTCAGCCTCCGGAAGTTCTGAACGAATCAGTCTGGCCAGTTTGGCCGCATACATGCAGCAAACCCTGGAACAATAATTATTTCCTAAGGCCAAATCGCGGCTGCCCACACATTGAATAAAACCAATCCTCCTGGCTTTTCCGTATGCGGCAACCAGGGAGCCTTTTTCGCGGAGCGCCTGTTCCAATTCCAAACCGGTAATGACATTTTTCTCTCTGCCATAGGCAAACTCACCTTTACGGGCGGCATCAAAAGGTTTAAAACCAGTAGCCACGATAACAGCCCCTACCTCCAGGTCAAGCACCTGATCCTGGCCGGTGTTAACCTTCACGCTGTAACTCCCGGACTTTCCGGAAACCCCAATTACTTCACTACCACAGAAAACGGTGATCAGGGGATTTTTCTCTACGTGCATTTTGGCCTGAGGTACAAGGCACGCGGAACACTTGGCACACTTGTCAGTAGCCTTGCAGCAGTAAGTATAGGCCCAGCCGCCGA
>DYZU01000016.1 GCA_022735835.1 Thermincola sp.
AATCATCCGCAGCGGGACTATCGATACAACCAGTTTGAATTCCCCGGCTATCACAGGAACGAGAAAATTCGGCCTGAGATCAACTTTTTTCATCCCGCAGGCGCCAAACAGGCACCATGCCAGGCCGCAGGCCATTCCGGTAGCGGCCGGGTCGTCCAGGCCAAGCTCCCCTGTTATTTCCAGCTGGGTTTTAGTATTTCCCGTTATGTCCCGGAAATACCGGGCCAGCACACAAATTCCGTCGATTGTCAGATTCTCGAGAACGGCCCTTAAACGTGGCGTTCCCCGGTCGGCCCGGATTTCATCTGCTTTAGCATTTTCACCTTTACCCCTTAGATTGAACTTAAACCCCAGCAGGCTTAGGCGCGCTTCTTTCGTAAAACCCTTCCGGAACGTGAAGACTTTTACTTTCCCGAGAAGCTTAGTTTCCAGGGATATTCCGTCCACGGTGGACAGGCATACACCGATATTCCACGGTAGGAGTCCCACCGCTACTGCTCCAAGTCCGGCCAGGATTGCCACAAGCCACCATACCATAAACACACCTCAAGGTACTATTTCGACCGCTGCCGCTTTTTTCCTCCTTTTTCCTTACCTGTCCCGTCAAAAAACGTTTTTGTCAAATTAACTTGACCAGCCCGTTTTTGACAAAGATTACGGCCAGGCCAATTAAAAACGCGCCGCATACTGCGATCAATCCCCGGTAAACCCTGTCACTCATCAGGCTTCTCCCTCGGGCCATAGCCAGCGACACCGCCCCGTACCAGGTAAAATCCGCCAGAATGTGACCGGTGTAGAAAAAGGCTAACCCGGTCAGCCCGGACACCCAGGCCTCAGTTATGTAACCCAGCCCGATGGTGGCCCACCAAATTGTCCAGTAGGGGTTAGACAGGCTTACCAGGATTCCGGCCAGGACCGGCCCGATTACCGGACGCTTCTGTTTGACCGACAGATCCAGCGAAATATTCCCCCGCAAAGCGTCCCTGACCATTCCGTAGCCCATCCAGAAAAGAAAAAAACCGCCGATGATGCTGACTGTAATTTCGAAAACCGGATTTTGAAAAAACTTCTTTAATCCCAACACTAATGCCGCCACCAGGGAAAATTCCAGGATTGCATGACCCAGCATCAACAGCGGACCTGCCCTGGCCCCCCTCTTCGCACTTTCGCTTATCGTTACCGTCAATAACGGGCCAGGCATTATTGCCCCGGAGAATCCAACCCCCCAGGAAGTCAGAAATATTGTCAACAGGTTCAAACCCCTCACTCCAATACTGTTACAGTTGTTCGTATCCGTTTACCACAACCTCTATTTTCCCGTCATCCGGGCAGAACAGCAAACCGTGAATTGGAATGGTCTTGGGAATTAACGGATGCTGCTTTATTTTGCGAACCGCATCCACGATGTTTTCTTCTGTATCCGAAAACCCGCCGATCCAGCTGACCAGGTCAATTTTATCGATCTCCTCCCGGGGAATGCCGTACTGGATCATCCGTTCCGTCAAGACATCCTGGTTTACCCTGGACATGCCGCAATCAAGATGGCCTATGACCAAAATTTCTTTCACTCCAAGAAGATAGACAGCTGCCGCCAAACTTCTGATAACATCGTCGCAGTCCTCCCTGATGCGGTTTCCGGCATTTTTGATGACCTTGGCATCTCCGCGTTTAATTCCCAGCGCCGGCTCCAAAAATTCCACCAACCTGGTATCCATACAGGTAAATATGGCTACCTGCTTCTTTGGCTGGTGGTCCAGTTTTTTTAAACAGTCCCGGTACTCGTGAACAAAAAAGGTGTTGGCCAACAGGATTTCCTCCAGCAACATTAAAACCCCTCCTGTACCGCTTGCTAATAATGTTATTTTTATATTACTATAAATCCGGCAAACCGTATACAAAAAAAACACGGCCGTCCGGGCCGTAATGTTACATATTTATACTAAAGCTCAGATAAATCTGAGAG
>DYZU01000148.1 GCA_022735835.1 Thermincola sp.
CTGGGATGATTTCCTGATTTCCCGGCATACAGTCCATCCATCATACCCGGGCATCATGACATCCAGTATAATCAAATCAATATCCTCGTTTTCAAAAAACAGGTCCAGCGCCTGGCGTCCATCAGCGGCTTCAATTACTGTGTATCCTTCTTTTTTCAGAAAGTCCCCAACTAATCTTCTCATCCTGTCTTCATCGTCAGCTATTAATATTCTCCTGGCACCCATATTACCATCTCCCAAGTAATATATTTACTACTTTTAAGTGTATACAAAAATCGGTTTGAAAAAAAGCAAAATGTCCAAAAAGGAAAAAGCTCCATAATGTTTTTAACATTTATGGAGCATAAAAACTAGGTTTTTTTCGTTTTACGATGAGGTAAAATGTCTCTGATGGCCTTCGCCTGGTCCTCGGTAATAGTGCCGTCTGCCACCAGCTGGCTTATGGGATTCTGTGCTGTTCCCCTGTTATCCTGCATATATTGACGGATTTCTTTCAAGGTCATGTTTTCCATTTTCTCACGAAGCGCCTCACGTTCCTTTTGAGCATCTTCAAACTGTTTTAGAATTTTATCCGACTGTTCCTGGGTGATAGTGCCTTTTTCCACAAGTGCTTTTAAGCTGTCTGAGATCTGCTTTTGATGTTGTTGATCTGCTATTTCCCTAATTTTTGTCTTAATAGTGTCGGCCTGCTCCTGAGTAAGAATATTGTTTGTTACCAGTTCAGTAAACAGGTCCTGTCTACCCGCAGGCCTTGTTGCGGGGTCTTGGGCCTGCCTTTCTTGAGCCATTTTATCAATATACGCTTTTATTTCGTCCGCTTTGTCCTGAGTGATAGTTCCGTTCTTGACAAGTTGGTCAAGAGTCGTCTGAGATAGCATGGCCTTGCCAACCATCCCTCTGCCTTGCCCCATTCCTCCCCAGTGTTTCATCGCTTGTCCGAAAAATGGTATTTTGCCGGCAAGGTTAGTGGAAACCGAACTATCTGTATCACCTGCAAATACCAACCCTCCTGACAGCAGCATTCCGCCTACCAACACCCCGCTTAACGCTGTTACTATGGTTTTTCTTTTCCCCATTTTCATTCCCCTTTCGTTTTAAAATTTTTTTGTTTCCACGGCTTTAGTGTATAACGTGTTTGTGTCTGTTTTGTGAACAGCAGGTGAAAGTTTGATGTAATGTTTACTTCCTTTAGCACGACTTGACCGCCTCATCAACGAAAATCCCCCTACCTTCTCCAGCACGCCAACAATCCAGTGGACTGATATCCATGGAGCAACGAGGTTTTTGAGAAAGCAAAAAAGAAGACGAGCCTGTCTTCCTTAGCGTAAGTTATAGTACATGCCACTGGTGGCAAGTGGGTTATTAACACTAATTTATATTAAAAATAAAACCCATTAAATAATAAGAACTCCGGATTAACCGGAGTTTTCCCTAAGTAAATCATAAATATGTTTAGTGAATTCTTTGAAGTCATTTAGGTTATTGAGACTTTTATACACAATCCTGTCGTCAATTTCAAGGTAATCGTGCACAAGAATATTTCTGAACCCTGCCACCATTTTCATTCTTTCAGCAAGTTTGGACGGAATAATTCCCTCTTCCAGCAACACTGTAAAGCTGTCTGCATACCCTACGGGAGTCCTAAACCCCTTATCGGCTATGATATGGTTAGCTATGTCTATACAGGCCTGGGCTGCAACCTGAAGGTTCCGTTCCGCTCTATCCCTCAGAGATTCAGTCTTACTGTACTCTTCCCATGAATGCCCTGCAATTTCCTTTAGCTTACGTACAGCCTGTTCAAGTTTTGTCAACCTCTGTTCAACTTTCTCTTTATCTACCACCAAAACTACCCTCCCTTATACGCCTAGCTATACCTTCGGAAAATATCTTCTGCGCCGGTTGGAAATCAAAATAACGATCCATTATTTTTACCTTAAAATCAACCAACTGGTTCTTAGTGTCATTTTTAGTAAACAACAATTCGCCATCTCTGATCACCCTGTACCCCAATCCGGGCGGCGCCTCATTAAGTACAACCAGTTCGACCCTGTCAGTTCCAAGAATTGTTGATAGTTCCCCCATTAACCTCAGTCTTTCAGGTAGGTAGCGTTCCCGTTCCACAGACTTATCAAAGAGGACCGCTATATCAACATCACTTAATGGTGTGGGCCGACCGAAAGCATAAGAACCAAAAAGATACAAAGCAATGATTTGGCCGTCATGTTTGATTATATCCACGAATTTTTGAAGTCTCAGTATTAATTCATCTTTCGAAACCGGGTTATCCAGGCTCATATGAATACCCCCATTTTTGTTTAATATATTATACCTCATTATGCTTGTCTTTTCCTGCCGCTTATTGCAACCATCATGAATTCTTTTATGACTTTTTTGGCGATTTTTTATATCATAGGTGGCCAACATAATATTAATCAAATCAATTCAGGCCGCGCGGCTTTGGAATTTAACCTGGCGCCGGCAACAGAAAGCAGTGAACTTAGTCAGTTTCGGCAGTCCTGATTTAGCAACGGAAACCCCGGTTACAAAATAAAGGAAATTGGCCGAATTTGTCGAAATTAATTTTAAAGGCAGTGGTTCCTTCTACTCATTTGATCCGACAGGTAAGGAGTGTGAGGTATGAGAGTCAAACTGGCATACAAAATCTGTACGGCATTTGCTGTTATGTTCTGGCTGCTGGTACTGCTGGCCGTGATAGCATATCTGAACCTTTCCGGTCTGGGAGTCGAAATCACCGGAAATGTAGAGAATGCCGCCCGAGTTAATGCTGCCGTGGTTAAGGATATTATTGACAATAATACGCAAAAACTGGCCTGGCAGCTTGGTACCATCGTTTTAATAGCCCTGGTAATTTCACTGGCGTTTACCGTTTACATAATCCGCAATGTCAACAGGCCGGTCAAACTCTTAACCGGGCTGGCCAGGCAGATTTCCACCGGTGACCTTTCCAAAAAGGCCAAAGAAGTAGAAGTTATTAAGACAAAAGATGAACTGGAAGACCTTGGCGAGTCTTTCAGGGAAATGTACGCAAATTTAAAAAAGTTCCTGTACAATATTTTTGTGGCCACAGATAAAATGGTGGAAACCAGTGATCTCTTAAAAAATAACGCCGAAAGAAATCTCAGAGCCATCGAACAGGTTTCCGAGGCCATGGAACAAATTACTGTCGGCAGCCAGGAACAAAGCAACGACATGCAAAAAACCGCCGCAGTTATCAACAAACTTGACCAGGTCATCCAGGTTATTAAGGAAAACGCCGTTAAACAAAACGAAAGCGTTGAAAGGACCGTGCAAATTATCAATGAAATGTCCGGAGCGATAGATAAGGTTGTCAACAACACCAAGACTATTGCTGACGACACCCAAAACAGTTATACTGCCGCCACAGAAGGCAAAGACCTGGTGGATGAAACCATCGAAGACATGAAAACCATAAAGACTATAGTTGACACTCTGGCAGAAAAAATGGCTTCCCTGGGGGAGAGGTCCCAACAAATAGGAGAGATCGTCCAGGTAATCGACGACATTGCCGAACAAACCAATTTGCTGGCGCTGAATGCCGCCATCGAAGCTGCCAGGGCCGGCGAGCACGGGAAAGGATTCGCCGTGGTAGCCACCGAGGTGCGGAAGCTGGCGGAGAACAGCCGTAAATCCACGGAAGAGATCAGGAACCTGATTATCGGCATTCAGAATGAAACGCGGGCTGTAATCGAACAAATGAACAAAGCCACTGCGGATGTTGAACAAGGAGCCGAAGTAGCTTACAAAGCGGGAACTGCCTTAAGAAACATCATTAAAGCCTTTAACAAGGTAGTAGCTCAGGTTGATGAGATTAACGCGTCCATGGATAATATGAAAAACCAGGGCCAGGAAGTTGTGGAAGCTGTTAAAGTAATTTCCGGGATAACAAATGAAAACAGCCGGGTAACCGATGAGCTGGCTGCCGAAAGTAATACAGCCACCGAATCAATTATGAATGTTTCCGCCATCTCGGAAGAGAATACTGCCTCCACCCAGGAAATTAATGCTGCGGCCCAGGAAGTCACGGCCACTACGCATGAAATTCAATCAGGTATCAATAACCTCAACGACCTGCTGAAAAACCTGCAACAGTCTTCAAGATTTTTCAAACTTAGATAGAATATAAGAGGCTGTCCCATTAATGGGTTTATAGACAACAAACCCCTTATGGGACAGCCCCTTTTGTCTGTCTTTACGGAATTCATAGCAGGCATTGACTGTTGCGTCCCTGACTTCCGGGTGTCCCCCGATTCTTTTCACATAGGCTGGCAGAGACCTGTCGACTTTTTTAAAACCCGTTTCAGGAGATGTTATTTCCAAGGAATCGAGTATAATTACCCGTTCATTTAAAAATACTATACCCAGACACAAAAAAAAATTTGGAGGTGCTTTTTGTAACGATGTTTGCACAAATGAACCAGCTTCAGCAGAACCTGAACCAAATCGCTCAAATCTGCAATCAATTGAGCCAAAATGAACAAGCCAACGCTTCCAGACTGAATCAAATGCAGCAGGCAGA
>DYZU01000149.1 GCA_022735835.1 Thermincola sp.
AGCCAGCCCACGAACGCGTAAGCGTGAGTGGTTTGCTGGCTGAGTTGTTGCCGCCCTGAAGGAATATACCCGGCCCTTCCCCGGTATTTATCAAAAACATAAATTGACTTTTGAAACAGCCTCTAAATGTCTACCAACCCAAGCGAGATCTCCAAAGCCTGGGCTACCTTTTCCATCAACTCTTCATTCAGGGAGGTAATTTTCTCTTTCAACCGGCTTTTATCAATGGTGCGGATTTGTTCGAGGAGAATCACAGAGTCTTTTTCCAGTCCACTGATTTTTGCGCTAACCTCAACATGTGTTGGAAGTTTTGCTTTGCTAATTTGAGAAGTGATGGCCGCTACAATGGTGGTCGGGCTATACTGGTTGCCAATATCATTCTGCAGGACCAGGACAGGTCTTGTCCCACCCTGTTCCGAGCCGACAACCGGGCTTAAGTCGGCAAAAAAAATGTCACCGCGTCGAATCATCATTATTTATTCATCCTCCGACAAGCGCCCGTCATACAGCTCACTGACTTCATGCTCCAAGGCAAAGTGTTCTCCTGCCAGGGCTAAATTTATTTTTGCCATTTCCATATAACCCTTTTTCATCTGTTCTCTGAGCGTTCTCCTTTTACGTTCCTGAATATAGAGTTTCATAGCTTCACGGATAAACTCACTTCTGTTGAGCCTTTCCGCGGCAACAATACCATCCACTTCGCGCAGCAGATTATCCGGGAGGCTGATCATAATTCTCTTAACTTCCGGCACTTAAAGGGCACCTCCTTAGCAAAGCATGCAGACAAAACACACAGACGGCAGATCTATATAATGTTATATATTGCATTATATATTGTATTATATATTACTGTCAATAAAACCGCTCCTGTTATTTCATTCTTTTGGGCCTGTATTTAAGTACAGTGGCCATGGTTAACATGCCGCATACAGATTCCCGTAGGGACGGTGGGAAACCGGTACAAGTTTGACAAACTTTTCTTTTCTCACCTGTTCATAGTCTATACCTAAATCAGCACAATATTCACGCAGGAGCTCATCAAGTTTCCGATTATCTTCCTCATTCAGTTCGAAAACGGAAACCTCTTTGCCAAGTCTTGTCCTGTCTACTTCGCCCCTTACATAAATGACTCCACCATGCATACCGGTACCGAGATAGTCACCCGCAACAGGCTGGCCAGGTTTCCGGTTAAGGCCCAGCAGGATCAAAATACCACCGGCCATGTATTCGCCCAGAAAACTTCCGGCAGTACCGCCAATAATTATCACAGGCACATGGTCCTCATATTCCTTCATGTGAATACCCACCCGGTACCCGACATCACCCTTGATGAAGAGTTTCCCTCCCCGCATGGCGTATCCAAGGACGTCACCGGCATGCCCGTGAACCACAATTTTGCCTGCATTCATGGTATTGCCTATGGCATCCTGCCCGTTATCGCGGACAATGATGGTGGACCCGTTCATAAACGCCCCCAGGTCGTTGCCGGGGACACCTTGGATCTCGATATCCACCGGTTTATTGACCCTGGTAGCGATATAGCGCTGGCCGTTGACATTTTCCAGGATTATTCTGGTAGCGCCTTCGTTTACAGCCTGCTGGACCATGTCATTAAGTTGTCTATAATATATGCCTTTCGCATCTATCGTCTTAACCATCATGCTACCCCCCCGCTTAGCCTGGATTTCCTGAATTCTTCGGGGAAATCAACATATCCGAAATCGTAACTTAGCAACCTGTCTTTAAAAGGAGTAACATCAATCTTGTCCTTCAACAGACCGGTCATAATCCCGGCCCGGTCAACCCTGTTCAGGCAGATATATCCCACAATACACCCGTCCCGTAAAACCACCTTGCGGTAGGAAGCGGTTTCAGGTTCGGCCTTGGCCAAAACCTCATATTCTTCCGAATCCGGTTTGATGATCCCGGCCGTGAGCATCGGAAGGTCCCCGAACCCAATGGCGTTCATGGCCAGGCCTCCGGCAAAAGCGGTCTCCGCCCCGGCCATGTTGCGGCCCGCTGCTTCACCCTGCTGGTAAGCGTTTGGCAGCAACGGCAACACCCTGCTGGCGCCGTAAACGATATCGAAACCCTCGGCAACGTCTCCTGCCGCATATACATTGGGGATGCTGGTCTCCATCTTTTCGTTGACCACAATACCGCGGTTAACCCGGATATCCGTGTCTTTGACCAGATCGGTGTTCGGCTGCACCCCGATGGCCACGACCAGCATTTCACACGGGATCTCGGTACCGTCCTGCAGGACGACTCCGGTAACGGCAGAGTCCCCCAGCACCCTGGCTACGGTATTGTTCAACTTAAACTTCATACCGTATTTCCCGAGGTAGTCCTGCACCATAGCGGCAGCCTGTTCATCCAGAATGGCAGGCAAAACCCGGTTGGCCAGTTCCACGACAGTTACTTCCACCCCGATTTTGACTAAAGCCTCGGCAGCTTTTAACCCGATCAATCCGGCCCCGATGATAACGGCCTTTTTGCTGCCGGCTGACACTGCCTTTTTAATTTCCTTCACATCATCAAACTTCAGGAATGAAAAAACTCCCTGTTTGTTTAAGCCCTCCAGCGGAGGAACAATAGGCTTCCCGCCGGTGGCTATCAACAGCTTATCGTAAGGGGCATCGGCACCTCCGGCCAGTATCACCTTTTTGCCCTCAAAATCAATTTTTTCGGCCTTCACGCCCAGCAAAGGGTTAACATTGTTATTTTCATAAAAATTGCGGTCCCGGTATACCATCCTATCCTCAGCCACTTTGCCGGCCAGCCAGTACGAAATCAGGGGCCTGGAATAGGTGTGGTACGGTTCGTCGGAGATGATCGTAATCCGGCCCTGCCGGTCAACCTGCCTGATACCTTCCACTGCGCCGATAGCGGCAGCGGAATTACCTATAATCACATAGTTCATAGTCTACCCTCCCTCGGTTCAAGCCCGCTAATTCCTTTCTTCAAAGACCAGGGCCTCGTTGGGACAGTGAGCCACACAAGCCGGCACCCCGTCGTTTTTGCTGCATAAATCGCATTTGGACGCAACCTTCCTGCCTGTTTCGTCCCGTTTAATGGCCCCGAACGGGCAGGCCAGAATACATGTCCAACACCCTACACAGCGCTCTTCTTCATTAACCACAACCCCCGTCTCCGGGTCCCTGTGCATGGCTCCGGTTATACATGCCTTGGTACACGGGGCATCATCGCAATGCCGGCACTGGAGAGCAAACGAAACCGGCCTGTTTTCCTCCACAATTACCCTGGCCACCGGTCTAATCCCCTTTTTGAATGCCTTGACAATATCTTTGGGATATTCGGAGTGGGCAACTATACAGTGTACTTCACACAGCTTGCATCCCGCACAAACTTCCTCTCTGGCATAAACTCTTTTCACGGTTTCCCCTCCTTATTCACCGGCGTGCTTGACACCGAGTATCTCCAGTTCCTTTGTAGTAAGGTTTATCCCTCTCAGCATCAACCGGTTTCCCCTAAGGCTCTCCAGGGCGTTGATGCCCATGCCGCCCAGGAGTTCTTTGATTTCATGCGCCCATGCCCGCAACAGGTTGGCAGCCCTCCGCGCCCCGATATCGGGATTTAACCGTTTCACCAGGTTGGGGTCCTGGGTAGCAATCCCCCAGTTGCACTTTCCGGTAAAGCACTGCTGGCACATGTGGCAGCCCAGGGCAATCAGGGCGGAAGTCCCGATATATACGGCATCCGCACCCAAGGCTATAGCCTTAACAATATCGGCGCTGTTCCGGATGGTCCCCCCAATGACAAGGGATACCTGGTTCCTGATCCCCTCTTCCCTTAAACGGGAGTCCACTGCGGCCAGAGCCAGTTCAATGGGGATTCCCACATTATCCCGGGTCCGCAGGGGGGTAGCCCCTGTCCCGGCCCGGAAACCGTCAATGGCGATGATATCGGCGCCGGCCCGGGCAATTCCCGACGCTATGGCAGCCACATTGTGAACAGCCGCTATTTTGACGGAAACCGGTTTTTCATAATTGGTCGCTTCTTTCAGGGAAAAAATCAGCTGGCGGAGATCTTCGATAGAATATATATCATGGTGGGGAGCAGGCGAAATGGCGTCACTGCCCCGTGGGATCATCCTGGTCAGGGACACTTCGGTGCCCACCTTTTCACCGGGAAGATGGCCGCCGATACCGGGCTTGGCACCCTGGCCGATTTTAATTTCAATGGCGGCGCCGGCATTCAGGTAGTCCTGGTGGACCCCAAACCGTCCCGAGGCCACCTGGACAATCGTATTCTGACCGTAACGGTAAAGCTCCCGGTGCAAACCGCCTTCACCGGTGTTAAAATACGTGCCCATTTCCTCCGCAGCCCTGGCCAGGGATTTATGGGCGTTTAAGCTGATAGAGCCGAAAGACATGGCCGAAAACATGACCGGCACTTCCAGTTCCAGCTGGGGCGGCAGTTTTTCTGCCAACCGGCCGTTTTCAATTACCAAGCTCTCGGGCTTACGGCCCAAAAACGTTTTGAGTTCCATCGGTTCACGCAGGGGGTCAATGGAAGGGTTGGTAACCTGGCTGGCATTTAAGAGGAGATGGTCCCAGTAAATACGGTAATTCCTGTCTGTTCCCATCCCGGTTAACAGGATGCCCCCGGTAGCCGCCTGTTTATATATGGCATTTATATCGCGGGCAGTCCATGTTCCGTGTTCCTTATATTCCAACGGATATTTCCTGACAGACAGGGCCCTGGTAGGACAGAGAACCACACATCGGTGACAGTCAACACACCTGGAATCGTCAGAAACTACTCTGCCTTCCTCCTCATCATAAATATGGGCTTCATTGGCGCACTGGTTGACACAGACCCGGCAGTCGATACATCTGTCCCTGTTGCGTTCGATAATAAACTGCGGTGTTGTATAGTCAAGACTCATATGTGCTCCACCCCTTCCAACAGCCCGATTACTGGTTCTCCGCCTTTAGGCACCCAAACTTCTTCGGGGTCAGGGCATATTTCCCTGATGCCCGATTCTTCGCTGGCCACATACAGAAAATCGCCTTTGGTGGCAGCCACCATGTTGCGCAGCTTAATCCTGTCATTTAAGGCCACAATGCCGTTTCTGGTGCCGAGGATAATTGAAAAAGGCCCGTTTACCAGCAGGCTGCCAAAGACAGTCCTTAAGGCTTTGATTGTTTCTTTCTGCCCTTCCTCCATACGGTCGATCTCTTTCCAGAGCGGGGCTGCCACTGTAGCCACCGCCAGTTCTATCGACAGGCCCTGTTTTCTCATCAGGTAGTCGAAAATATAAGTGATCACCTCAGTATCGGTCTGTAGGGTACATTTATAGCCGAACATTTCCAGGAAACGGGCGTTGGCGTCGTAAGACGATATCTCCCCGTTATGAACTATGGACCAGTCCAGGAGGGTAAACGGATGGGCGCCGCCCCACCAGCCCGGGGTATTGGTGGGAAAACGGCCGTGGGCGGTCCAGATGTAACCCTTGTATTCATCCAGGCGGAAAAATTCACCTATATCCTCGGGATAGCCGACTCCTTTGAAGGCCCCCATGTTCTTGCCGCTGGAGAAAATATAGGCACCGTCGTAACAGCTGTTTATTTTCATCACACACTGGACCATATACTCTTCTTCAGTCAGCTCAGAAGCCAGCAGTCTGTTCTTTTTGGGCTGGACAAAATACCTCCAGATCAGCGGAGAATTAGTTATTGCTTTAACCTTTCTGGTCTGGATCATTTCACTGGCATCCACGTTAAAATGTTCATTAATAAATTCTTCGGCCGCTGCCCGGTGTGCTAAACTGTCATAGAATACATGCAGGGCGTAATGGTCGGCATATTCGGGATAGATCCCGTAAGCGGCAAACCCCCCGCCCAAACCGTTGGAACGGTCGTGCATGAGGGCAATGGATTTCATTATATCCTCTCCCGAAAAACGCTTGCCCTTTTTGTTCATAATCCCGCTTATCGCACAACCTGATGGAATTCTTGGCAATTTTTTATTCATCATCTTCACCTACCGTCGTTGTTTCACATTGGGACCAAGCCGCCCAACCTCTGCCCTTTTATTTCCGTTTATAGCATATAATGTTATTTCTTTCCGGTATGAGTAAACCGGCTAAAAATTGCGTTAGCCGGTCCACCAACTTTGTCATCAGTAATTGGAAAAACTCCTGTTTCTAATAAACTGAGAGGTACTCTTCCAGCTCCCAGGGATGAACATGAACTCTGAACCTGTCCCACTCAATCATTTTAGCCTCAACAAAACGGTTAAAAGCATGGTTGCCCAGCGCACTCTTGATAACTTCATCCCTGCACAGTTCCTGAACGGCCTCGTAAAGGCTTTGAGGCAGGTTGCCGATTCCTTCGGCAATTCTCTCCTCGTCCGTCATGGCATAAATATTTTTGTCTACAGGCGGAGGCGGCTGTATTTTGTTTTTTATCCCGTCAAGTCCGGCTTTGAGGGCCACTGCAATGGCCAGGTACGGGTTGCAGGACGGGTCGGGATTTCTCAATTCAATCCTGGTGCTGGCTCCGCGTTTGGCCGGGATCCGGATTAAGGGGCTTCTGTTCCGGGCAGACCAGGCAATATAAGCCGGAGCTTCATACCCGGAAACCAGGCGTTTATAAGAATTGACAGTCGGATTGGTGATGGCGCACATGGCCCGGGCATGTTTCATTAACCCGCCAATATAGTATTTGGCAATATCGCTTAGCTGGTCAGGTGTGTTGGGGTCAAAAAAAGCATTCTCCCCGTTTCTGAACAGCGACTGGTTCATGTGCATCCCCGAACCGGCAATGCCGAATATCGGTTTGGGCATGAATGTCGCATGCAGGCCATGACGCTGGGCTATGGTCCGGACTACAAATTTGAATGTCATAATTTTGTCCGCAATGTCCAGGGCGTCATCGTATTTAAAATCTATCTCATGCTGTCCCGGCGCCACTTCGTGGTGGGAAGCTTCAATTTCAAATCCCAGTTCTTCGAGGGTAAGAACCATGTCCCGGCGGGCATTTTCCCCCAGGTCTACCGGGGTCAGGTCAAAGTAACCGGCCCTGTCGTGAGTAATTGTCGTAGGTTTTCCCTCATTATCCGTAAGGAAGAGGAAAAATTCGGCTTCCGGCCCTACGTTCATGGTAAAGCCCATTTCGGCAGCTTCGGCCAGGACTCTTTTCAGGGTATTACGCGGGCACCCTTCAAACGGGGTACCGTCATGGTTATACACATCACAGATCAAGCGGGCCACGGACCCTTCCCTGGGCCTCCAGGGAAACACCGCAAAAGTGTTGGGGTCGGGAATCAAATACATGTCTGATTCTTCAATCCGAACAAATCCTTCTATTGAGGACCCGTCAAACATCATTTCCCCGTCGAGGGCTTTTTCCAGCTGCTCAACGGTAATAGCCACATTTTTAAGGATACCGAAAATATCGGTGAATTGAAGCCGGATAAATTTCACGTCAGCTTCCTTAGCCTTAATCAAAACATCTTCCTTGGTTAACGCCATTGTTAACACAACCTTTCTCTTGTAAAGTGTTAATTATGTTCCTGTCTCAATCCTTATCCCCGAAGACCGGGCACCTCCTTTCGGCAACAATATGTAAATACTGGCATGGGACAAAAGAAAAACGCCCACTACAACAGGTCCAGCAAAATACCTGTTTTACGCGAGCGCCGTTGCTCCAATCTCTCCGCTAAGTACCTCATTGTACTCGGAGATATTTGGCTTTTTCAAAACATATTTGTATGAAACAATTATATCACAGACAGTGTCAAATGCAATACTTTTTTATTGATTAATTGTATACTTTCTAACAATTAACCGATTATTCTTGCGGCTTCTTCGGCATCGTGGTCCATGACATACTTGATACCGGTAATCTCCGCAGCTTCCCTGGTCAGCGCAAAGATATCATCACGGGTAATGAATTCAAGCCCGAACTTGCGCGCACCGCACATCAGCTGGCGCAGCCCCTGAGCGAGACGTTCGAAGTAGGTGTAGACACCGATGGCTCCCACCGGCAGCTGGGCAAAGTCTTTGCCCAGCTGGTTCTTGAGGTCGGACGCGTAAATAAAGATTTGTTCGATACTTTCACCGTATTTCTTGTATTCGTTAGGCACTTTGCCGCCCTTGATGGCTTCGCCCACATTCTTGCCGACCATGGCCGCCGTAAGCGGGGAACGGGCCATCCCAACAGCCTTGACATACGGAGCGCTCATGGCGATAGCCTTGAACATGTGGTCTTCCAGGGTGAAACCTCCGGCAATGGCAACCTTGGGCACAAATGCGCCTTTCTCTGCCAGCCGGTCAAGATACCTGGTCAGCAAAGCCTGGATGTAAAGGGTCGGGATACCCCACTCGTTCATCATCCTCCACGGGCTCATCCCGGTACCACCGCCGGCGCCGTCAACCGTAAGCAGGTCAATCCTGGCATCGGATGCGAATTTCACTGCCCGGGCCAGGTCTGCTGCCCTGTAAGCGCCTGTCTTCAAGAACACGTATTTTGCCCCGGCTTTGCGGAGTTCGGCCACCCTGGCATGGAACCCGTCTTCAGTAACCATTCCTATGCGGGAATGCCTCTCGAATTCGGCGAATGCTCCGGCCTTATAGGCTTTCTGTACTTCCGGGTCTTCCGGGTTGGGCAGTACTATGTACCCACGGCTGTAAAGCTGCTGGGCGCGCTCCAGGGTGTTGAGCTTTACTTCGCCGCCGATGTCTTTGGCCCCCTGGCCCCATTTCAGTTCTACCGCTTCTACGCCCAGTTTCTCGATAGCATATTCCTGCACGCCCAGTTTGGTATCCTCGACATTTGCCTGGACGGCAATGAAACCTTTGCCATTGTGCCAATCGGTGAAGGCTTTAATCCTTTTCTCCAGGTTCGGAGCCTTGACTACACGGCCGTTTTTAATTTCAGATTTGGGGTCCATCCCGACTACGTTTTCACCGATAACAATACCTACCCCGGATATGGCCGCACCGGCAGCCAGGTGCTCCCAGTTATCCGCAGCAACGTTGGTGGAACCCATACCGGCAATAACAATCGGCAACCGGAGGGGAATCTCGCCGTAAGCGCCCACGGCTGATTCGATGTTCACATTGGGGAAGGTGGCTACCTCCGGGTCAGCCGGCAGGCCATGGGCCCCTACTGCGGAACCGGCAATGTTAAAGTGGGAATAATCTACTGGGTAATCTTTTTCGGCCGCTGCGGTAATTTTGCCGAAAGGCTGGGGATAGAGGGTCTCCTTGCCCCGGATAGATGATTTCCCGATTTCACAGAGGCCCGGGCAGCCGTCGAGACAGGTCACACACATCCCGCTGAAGGGGCAGTTGCCGTCTCCTGTGCGGAGTTTTGTCAGTGTTGCTGCACTGGCATTGATTCCTTTGCTGAAACTCATTTTTCTTCCTCCCTTTTTGGATATGATTTTTGAAAAAGCAATAAAAAAACGCCTCCACGGCAGGTCCGTAAACCTGCCATGCGAGGACGCCATTGCCCTTACAACTGCCGTTTCGGTGACTGGAGCTCGTGAAAACAGTTGCATTATTCCGTTTACAGAAACAATTATATCAAAAAATCAAATTTTTTCAACACATTTTTCAGCAATATTTTGTATACAACAAAGCAGCATTCAGTACGTATCTCTTAGAAGACAGCCAGGTACCGCTCAATCTCCCAGGGGTGCACATGGTTTTCAAACTGGTCCCACTCCACTTCCTTGGCAGAAATATATTTCCCGGCCAGCACTTTACCCAGCGTTTCAGTAATGAGTTTATCCTGTTTCAGCAACTGCACTGCTTCCCCCAGGTTCCGGGGCAGCCTGACTACATGGCGATTCCGGCACTCCTCCGGCGGCAGGCTGAAGAGGTTGCCGGTCACCGGCGGTGGCGGCACCACCTTGTTCCTGATCCCCTGAAGCCCCGCCTTTAACATAACGGCTACGGCCAGATAGGGGTTGCATGCCGGGTCCGGGTTCCTCATTTCCACCCTTGTCTCTTTTTCCCTGTTGGCAGGAACTTTTATTACGGTATTGCGGCTGTCAGGAGACCAGGCTATAAAACAGGGGCTCAGGTCACCGGGAACCAGTCTCTTGTATGAATTGACAATGGGGTTGGTGATGGCCGCAAAGGAACCGGCATGATTAAGCAGCCCGCCTATATAATGCAATGCCGTCTCGCTTAAGCAGTTATCATTCCCGGGATCGTAAAAGGCATTGTCCTCACCGGAAAAGAGAGACTGGTATATGTGTAGCGCCGAACCGCTCAACCCGTTGACAGGTTTGGGCATAAAAGAGGCATGGAGGCCGTGCCTCCTGGCAATAGTCCGGACAACAAACCGGAAAGTGACCAGTTTATCACACATAGTCAAAGCATCATCACATTTCAGGGAAATCTCGTGCTGGCCCGGCGCAAACTCATGATGGGAAGAGCTGATTTCAAATCCCATCTCTTCCAGAGTCAGCACCATGTCACGGCGGGCATTTTCCCCCAGGTCTACCGGAGACAGGTCGCAAAACCCGGCTGTATCATGGGTCGCGGTTGTCGGGTTGTTTTTGTCATCTGTATGAAAAAGGAAAAATTCGACCTCGGCCCCGACCCTCATCCGGTATCCCATTGACTCGGCCTCGCCGGTCACCCTTTTCAGTACACTGCGTGAACAGCATTCATACGGCGTGCCGTCATGATTTGTGACATCACAGATCAGCCGCGCCACCGCTCCCTCCCTGGGCCTCCAGGGAAATATCACGAAACTCGACGGGTCAGGCCTCAGGCGGATTTCTTTTTCCCTGTTGACAGCCTTCCCGTCAATAACGGAACTGTCAAAGGTAATTTCACCTTCCAGGGCTTTCGGCAGCTCTTCCACCGTTATCGCAATGTTTTTGAACACCCCGAAAATATCCGTAAACTGCAGGCGAATAAACTTGACATTATGTTCCTGGGCCTGTTCCAGAACTTCTAATTTCGTCATTTCTCTCATCCTAGGTCACTCCCCTTATTCATTCTTTTGCCCTCCAGCCCCGTAATTATTTGTTTCGCTATATTTTGAATAGGCAGGCACTTATCCATACTGAGTTTTTGAATATATTTGAAGGCCTGCTGTTCGGTCATTCCCTTAAACTCTATCAACAATCCCTTGGCCCTTTCAAGTATTTTCCGCGTTTCCAGGTTCTGTTTCAGCTTTTTGTTTTGCTCCTCCAGCCGGCATATCTTTTTGAATGAAGCCACACAAACCTCAATGGCCGGAAACAGGTTGCTTTCATCTACCGGCTTAAGTATATAAGATATCATCCAGTGCTCCAAAGCCTCTTTTAATTCGTCCTGGCGGTTGATCTCAGTTATTAGTATTACCGGGGCCACCCGGTGTTCTTCAATTATTTTCGCCACTTCCAGCCCGTCGCGCCCCGGTAGCTCCCTGTTCATAATAACCAGGTCAGGCTGGATATTGAAAATGATCTGCAGAGCGCTTCTACCGTCAGAGGCTTCTCCTACCACCATATATCCACCCTTAAGCAGTTTTTCTTTTAAATGCTTTCTGAACAGAGGGTCACTGTCAGCCAAAACAATTCTTAACCCGTACATGTTCCACCTCTACAGTATGCCACTCAATTGCTAAATCTGTATATATTCCGATATGTATTTAGTTGCATATTTCGATATAAAGTTGTATTCTCCTGCCCTTAAGGTTAACGCGGCTGTATGGTAAAAACAGGTTTGTCCAAATAATTGTCAATCCGGCAGTGAAAATGCTTTCCCCGGTGTTATAATAGTAGTGAACCGGTAAAAAAATCACCGGTATTTCCATGGCACGTATTTCTATTCACGTATTTCTATTTGCTCGGAGGATCTGATATGCGAACAGGAACGGCAAACCTTCCCCTGCACGGAGGCAGGTGCCCCGCCTGGCTTTTTGCGGAAATGAAGGAATTGGGAAGCGCCATTGTACAGGCAGTGGCATATGAGTACGGCCCCGCCGAAGTTCTGGCCCGCCTTTCCGACCCTTTTTGGTTCCAGGCCCTGGGCTGCGTCCTGGGTTTTGACTGGCATTCGTCCGGCGTCACAACTACTGTCTGCGGTGCGCTGAAAGAAGGCCTAAAACCCCACCAGGGCGAGCTGGGTATTTTTATGGCCGGGGGAAAAGGCAGGACATCGCGGAAAACACCGCAGGAAATAGAGGAAGCGGGAGAAAAATTCGGGCTTACCGGCAGCCCGGACAGTCTTAAATATGCCAGCCGGATGGCCGCCAAGATCGACAACAACGCCCTGCAGGACGGTTTCCAGATCTATCATCACTTTTTCGTTTTTACCAGGGACGGGAAATGGGCCGTTATCCAGCAGGGCCTCAACGAAGGACTTAAATACGCCAGGAGGTACCACTGGTTGAGCGACAGGGTGGCAAGTTTTGTCTGTGAACCGCACTCCGCTGTCACCTGTGACATAACATCACCTTCTCTTAACCTGGTAGCCGGCGAAAGTGAAACTTCCCGCCGGATTATTACGCTGTTGTCCCACGAAAACCCCGATAAAACACTGGGCCAGTTAAATAAGATAAACAGCCGGTGCCGGCCGCAACCGGCATCTCCTCTCCCGGAAAGTACCTACCCTTTAAACGGCCAGATGGAATTCCAGTGGCCGGAAATTACCGGCCGGACCCCGCAGCCTGAACGTACTCTAAGCCTGCCTTCCCATCACTACGTGCCCAAATCTGCCCAGATTAAGAGGGCTCTGGAAAATGCGTACATGAGGCAGCCGGAATCCTTCGAGGACCTGGTCGGTTTACCCGGTGTTGGTAGTGCCGCGTTAAGAGCGCTGTCCCTGGTCGCGGAAATTATCCACGGAGTTAAGCCCAGCTACCGGGATCCCGTCAGGTATTCCTTTGCCCACGGGGGCAAGGACGGCCACCCCTTCCCGGTTGATCAACAGGCCTACAGGGCCTCTGTAGAGTGCCTGGAAAAGGCTTTGGAAAAAGCGAAACTGGGAGATACCGCCAAAATCAAAGCCTTCCGCAAACTCGCCCAGTTGTACCAAGCGATAAAATAAACAGTATTTTTGCGCCAGTTACCACTAATTACATGAAGTAATTCAGTAATTAGGGTTGAAAATTACTCTCATTAACACTTGTGATTCTGCTGTTATTTTCGTCAACAGGCTCCTTTTCGGGACAGCCTTATTTTTGTTATGTAAACTACCATAATTTACATAAAGGAACTCTACCAATTTTGGTTGAAATTTATCAAAAACAAATAATTATGTTAACATCCTTCACCGGAATCGCTGAATTCCAAAAGAAGCGGGGGAACCAATCCTTGGGGGTGAAGCCACCAACCAGTGGCCGGGTTACTCTTCAGCCCGAACCCGTCAGCTAACCTCGTAAGCGTTGAAAGGAGGTGAATTTTCATTTTCTCGGAACCGTAGATACAAAGGATTTTTCCCAGTTAAGCTAAAACTTTACGAAAGGAAAGGGGCTTCATAATGAAGACCAAAAAAGTAATTTCTCTTCTCATTTTGACCACGTTGTTAATGGCTGCCATTGTTTCTCCTGCCCAGGCATTCACATTCAATATACAGAATAACGATTTCCAGTCCATTTGGAATTTGGTTCAAAGAATGATCAATGAACAAAAACCGGCCCCGGCGCCCGCCCCCGGTCCTGCGCCAGCGCCTGAGCCCGCCCCTGCTCCTGAACCCGGTCCTGCCCCGGCCCCTCAACCTGATCCCGTCCCGGCTCCGGCGCCGGCGCCCGAACCTGCTCCTGCCCCCGAATTTCAGTTTACGGCATATGAACTGCGAGTGTTGGAGTTGGTAAATATAGAAAGGAAAAAAGCAGGGGTTCAGCCGCTGAAACTTGACGTGGCTTTGACCAAAGCTGCCAGGGCCAAGGCCCAGGACATGGTAGATAACAGGTACTTCAGCCACACCTCGCCAACCTGGGGTTCATTTGGCGCCCAACTGAAATATTTTGGTATCCGTTACCGTTACGCCGGCGAAAACATCGCCGCAGGCTACAAGTCCCCCGAATCGGTGGTTGGCGGCTGGATGAAAAGTTCCGGGCACCGGGCCAACATTTTGAGCCCGAAATTCAACAAAATGGGCGTCGGTTACGCCTATACCAGCCAAGGCAACTATCATCATTACTGGGCCCAGTGGTTTACAAATTAACGATTAGGCGGCTTTTAAACAACATAGTTGACCGTAACAAAAAACGAGGACACAGTTCCTCGTTTTTTGTGCCAGTGAAGTTCAGCTCATCTTGATCGCCTTGCCGCGGCAAACCCTTTCACACTTCCCGCAGCCAAGGCATCTTTTTTCGTCGATTTCCACCGGGCCGTTATGCACCAAATCCTCGGCCCAACTGTGAGTAATAGCATCTATAGGACATGCCAGCATGGCATTGCATACCGCGCACTTTTCACACAAGTCAGCCTGAAGTTTGGCAATTGACATTTGATATCACTCCTGGTCAATGTAAACAGGTCTTCTCAAGTCTCCAGATTTAATATACCCCT
Organism: Thermincola sp.; assembly: GCA_022735835.1. Taxonomy (GTDB): domain Bacteria; phylum Bacillota; class Thermincolia; order Thermincolales; family UBA2595; genus UBA2595. The sequence goes on from DYZU01000149.1 coordinate 14,494, forward strand.
AGTGGGTATATTATTATTTTAGCGCCGGGACGCGGTTTTGTCAAGAGACATGTGCTGTCCTATATTTACGGGTTTTTGTATTGACATCAGGCCCCGGTGATGTTAATATCCTAATATACCTATACCCCGTATATATCCTGTGTCATGGATTTTGTATTGGGAACTAAACAAGGGGGAGGTGAAACAATGGTTGAAGTGAAAATTGTCTCGGGAATCTGCGGTTTCGAGACAGAAGTTCAGGTAGAAAACGAATCCAAATACCAGTGTACTGTTCAGCTGAGAAGCACTTGTCCACACGTGACCCGGATGGCAGAAAAGATTAACCGGGTAGATGCCATGGCAGAACTTTTCAAAAAAGGCCAGTCCCAGATTTTGACCGCCAGCCAAAACCTTCCCCACGTCACCTGTCCGGCGGCCGTTGGCATCCTGAAGGCAGTCGAGGCAGCTGCCGGCCTTGCCCTGCCAAAAGACGCGTCAATCACTTTCCTTAAAAAAGACTAAAAGGTCCATATAAGGGGCTTCTTGACAAAAGAGCTTTAAGCAATAACAGGGGGCAGGTGTGTTCCGGAGAGCGGTGTTATATCGTCCACCGGCCCGTATTGGAAGTTGGATGTTGGAAGTCGGAAGTTGGAGGTTGAACTATCGGTTGGGGCTGTCCGAAAAGTTAAAGATAAGTTTTTACGCA
>DYZU01000150.1 GCA_022735835.1 Thermincola sp.
AAGGTATAAAAGATAAAAACAAAAGAATCGAGGTCTTTTATAACGATGGAATCACACAGATAACGAATGCCCTTCATGCTATTGGTTATGACACAAAAATTAATATACCTCAAAGGTACAGACGACATTTTAATATGTTACATGAATAAATTTAAAAAAGCCTAAAAGGGCTTTTTTGCTTTGTTTACCTTCCACAAACAGGGATGGCTGCCTGCCCGATTTAAAGGTGTTCCTCACCTGCGCAACTAAGCTCACCCCTTAAAAGAAGCCTCGGGTTCCACCCGCCAATTCGTCATGACTCAGTGTCGGTTCGGCCGTCCTGGCCTCACCCTTCGGACCGGGGATCTGAACCGATGTTTTCATGTTGCGGTCAGGAAGGACAATAGCTGTTAATGTAGAAATTTACAGGTATCATCGACGGTTTATTTCTGTTATGGGTTATCTTGCGATAAGGGGAGTTTATTTATGACCGATTTGCTGTTAGTCATATTAACGGGTTTAACACTGACGGCTGTCATTATGCTGGTAATTTTGCTGACCCGCGGTTCAGACTACAGGCTTTCCATGGAAAGAACCGAACGAATGATCAAGGAAGAAATTGCCACCAACAGGGATGAAGCCGCTTCCAACGCCCGGTCGGTGAGAGAGGAAGTAAGCAGTTCGTTTAAGTCTCTTGGCGATTCCCTTCTTGCCCGGATGACGGAAATAGCCACCCTGCAAAAGAATCAGCTGGAAGCTTTTGCGCAACAGCTTTCTGCTTTGACCCAGCTTAACGAGCAGAAATTGGAGAAGCTGCGGGAAACTGTAGAGGAAAGACTAAAACTGCTGCAGAGTGAAAACAGCCAGAAATTGGAACAGATGAGAGCGACGGTTGACGAAAAACTCCAATCCACTCTGGAAAAACGCCTGGGCGAGTCTTTCCGGCTCGTCAGCGAGCGGCTCGAACTGGTCCATAAAGGTTTAGGCGAAATGCAGACCATTGCCTCCAGCGTGGGAGATCTTAAAAAAGTATTGAGCAATGTGAAGGCAAGAGGAATCCTGGGAGAGATTCAGTTAGAAAACCTGTTGGAACAGATACTGACCGTTGACCAGTACGCAAAAAACGTAGCTACCCGGAAAGGCAGCAATGACAGGGTTGAGTTTGCCATAAAACTGCCGGCCCGCGACGGAACCGACGATATTGTCTGGCTGCCGATTGACGCCAAATTTCCCCTGGAAGACTATCAAAAGCTCCTGGAGGCACAGGAGCAGGTTAATCCAGGTCTTGTTGACGAGTTTGGAAAGCAGCTGGAAAACCGTATAAAAGCCGAAGCAAAAAATATTCGGGAAAAATATATCGACCCGCCTAACACTACGGATTTTGGGATACTCTTTCTGCCGGTCGAAGGGTTGTATGCCGAGGTTCTCCGGCGGCCCGGTCTCTGTGACCTGCTCCAGAGAGAGTACAGGGTTGTAATAACAGGCCCGACTACTTTGGCCGCGTTGTTAAACAGCCTGCAGATGGGATTCCGGACCCTGGCTATAGAAAAACGCTCCAGTGAGGTGTGGGCCTTACTGGGAGCGGTGAAAACCGAATTCGGCAAGTTTGGGTTGATTCTCGAAAAGACTCAGAAGAAACTCCAGGAGGCAAGCCATACAATTGAAGACGCTGCCGTGAGGTCGCGGGCCATTGAAAGAAAATTAAGAGATGTTCAGGAACTACCGGCACCTGAGGCGTCCGCTGTGCTTGAGCAAAGCGGAGGGATTTGAACGGCCGCGGGGAAGCCGCTGTTATAACGATTGAAATTCGACTGCCGTGTCGTAATTAAGGGAAGCAGTTTTAAACTTATCAAGGTCCGCAATGCTATTGTCGCCCAGGTAAAGGGTATATTCCCAGATTAGGCCGTTATATGTCCTATACTTCTCATCTCCGAAAAATTCGGCCAGAAAATCTCCGGCCTGAGGACCGGAAACCCTTATTTTTATTCTTTTCCAAGGTTCATGTTTTCTACCCATCTGCGTCACTCCTTTTTTCAAGCTGTTGGGAAACTTCACAACAGCTTTTTTTATTGTGATTATAAAGAAGCACACTGAAGTTTTTCCTTAAACATACTGGTCAAGAAATTCAACAACGGTTTCCCAGTCACTGCTGATTTTAACCACCGCATTATTAATTAACACAACGTTGAGGCAGTTATTTTCCCAGCAAACTTGGAGTAATTGAATCCCTTCGCTCTGCCAGATTTGTTTGATTTCCATACCTGTTTCACCTGTCCGAAATTTCTTTTAATAACATTTTATACCAAAATAAAGCTTATAGCAACATAAAAAAACGCTCTCAGAATGTTAAGATTGATTTTACCAATGGATATAGTATTTATTAGTAAGGAGTTGACGTAATGGATTACAAAATGTTAGGTGAACGGATTCGCAGGGAGAGAATAACCCAAAAAATAACGCAGGAAACACTGGCGGAAAAAGCAGGTATTTCAGTTTCATTTCTGGGACAAATCGAGCGGGGAGAAAGGAAGCCCAGTCTGGAAACAGTGGTCAATATCGCCAATTCTTTGGGTATTACCGTGGATTACCTGTTATCTGACAGTTATCAAACCGCGTCCAAGTCACTGATAGATGAATTAACTTTTCTGGTTAGGGAGAAATCTGACAAGGAAATAAAAACTGTGATTGAGTTGACCAAAACAATTCTCAAACAGAGTGAGAGTGAATGAAAAGGCCGTTTTGACAAGGCCTTTTTTTATGTATATATCGTCTTTAGTTAAGGAATAATTTACTTGTTAACAGATATTCGAAATTAGACGATAATATAAGCAGGAGAGTCTCATTCTCCTAAAATCCCTACATTCCACCCGTTACGGGTGGTTTTTTTTAGTTAAGAGTTTTGACATTAGGTTAGGTTTCATGAAATAATAATAGTGAAAAAAGGCACATGCTGGAGGCCGGGAGCCCTTATTAAATGGGGTTCTTTCTTTATTGCGGGAAATACCCGGCACAGTCAAAATTTGCCGCCGGGTCTTTATGCCCGAAGGATCTCATATAATTTAATAAAGAAACAGTGAGAGGAGGATTTCATAGTGTGTGAAGAAGCCTGCTTAATTTGTGAACAATGTGACAAATTTAAAAACGGCTGCCAGGGTCAAATAGGCACCTTTGATTGCGATCTATGTCCCTCTAGCATAATAACAGATAACGTATCAATTGATTTAAGTTTTTGAAGGTGGAATAATAGATTTTCGCCAAGGATAAAAATAAAAGGGGGGCTATATGCCTTGACATTGGATTGGATTTATATATAATAATATTACGTGGCTTAAAAATTGCATATTTAACATTCCGGGTGGGTAGTTCAGTGGGAGAACGCTTCCTTGACACGGAAGAGGTCGGAGGTTCAATTCCTCTCCCACCCACCATAGAGCATAAGGCTTCGGAGGTTTTCCGGGGCTTTTATTTTTCTAATCGAGAGTTTGCGGAGGAAACTCTTCCTTTTTTTTCGGAGCCGCAGGTATAGAGAACAAAAAAACCGCCAGCTTGCAAAAAGTTTCTCTTATTTTGCCGTATAGTAAAACTGCAGTTATAGGCACTATGCTATTACTAAACCCTTTGCAAGCAGGAGGGGTTTTTTGTTTTGTATACAAAAATTTTTTTGCACATATACTAGTAGCAAATGGGGGTGAAATTATGCAGGCTTCTTTTTCAATAGGGGCAAGGGAAAATATAGAATTGCTCAAAAGCAAACTTGATACGGAATTTGCTCTGCTGCAAAACGACGGTATTAAAATCAACTGCGAACAATCTCCCCCTACCGGGGGATTAACCTTTTTAGGATACAATATTACCGATTATGGAAACTCCAGCTATTCGGAGGAAGAAACCAGGGTTATTTTCAAGCATTATATTGCCAATGTTGTTTCGGATGTTATTCTCAACAGCTGGGAAAAGACCTTGCTTATGGACATAATACGACAGAATTACTACTATTTCACAACCGAGGAACAGCAGTTGATTTACCAAATGGCTCTAAAGCAACTTAATCATGATATCGAAACCAACGAGGACATCTTTGTCCAGTATCTTAGCCGAAAGAGCCTGATTTTACAGAAACTTTTGGAGTACCTTCATACAAATGACCGGTTGATCATAGAAGGGTTTATCAAATTCCGCCTTAAGGACTATCTCCAGGAACTCAGCGCCGTTGCGGACAGGGCTGTTGACGATTTTATGCTGGAGAGGGAATACAAGGAGTTTATCAAACTTCTGAAATATTTTGTGGAAATCCAGGAACCGCGTCTGGATACCGTTCAGGTCCTGATGCAGTCTACCGGAGGATTTCGGCTTTTGGATGCAAATAACAAGAATATCAGCAGTGAGCTGCTGGACGGATTTATTATCGAATCCGGAGACCCGGAAATAAATTTCGAGGACTTATTGATCAGTGCATTAATTACGATAGCTCCTAACACTGTCGTTCTTCATATGGCGGATAACGGGCAGCATAGCAGAACGGTGGATACAATCAAAAGTGTATTCGGTGACAGGGTAAGATGCTGCAGAGGATGCAAAATCTGTGAAAAAAGCGAGAAAATCAGACACAACTCAGAAAAAAAGTAAAAATTCAGTTAACCAGCTGTTATCCCGTAACGGGAGCTGCTGGTTTTTTATTTGCCTTTTCTCCTGTATTTTTATAATATTGCAGTCCGGTCCTGATTTTGATATATTATAGGGCATAAAGGTAAAAGGAATGGGTGAAATGAAAATTCTTGTTATTTTTATCCCTCTGATTGGAGCGGCTACCGGTTGGCTGATTATAACGTTTTCTCTGATGACCCTGTTTTGGCCGGCCACTCCCAGGAGAATTCCCTATACAAACCTGGGCATCCAGGGTCTCCTCCCCCAAAAGCAGGCGACCCTGGCAGTGGGCATAGGAGAAATGATAGAAATCCAGCTCCGCAGCGCTGTAACGGCAGAGTCCGGAATGGCCCCTGAAATTTTAAACAGTCTCACCGGCACCGTGGTGGAGGCTGTCCGGGAACGCCTGGATAAACGGATCCCGTCCCTGGTTCCCAAGGGGATAAAGCAGAAAATTATCGATATTGTGGAAGAAAACATCAGAAAGGAAATACCGGTTGTTATTGAAACCGTAGCTGAGAATTTCCGGAACAGGCAGTCCTGCGGTATTGACCTCTGCCGCTGGGTGGAGGACAAAATACGCCGGTACGACCTCTCTGAGCTGGAAGCGAGGATATCCCATTCGCGGGAAATAATATTACTGAAAGCAGGGGCGGCTTTAATCGGGTTTCTTTCCGGAATCGTGCAACTGCTGGTCGTGTGGCTGGCACAAGCTTGACAATCACGGGGGCAAAATCATATAATATAGTCGTTATAAAGCTGTGATATGTCTTTTGGGACAACCTTAAACTTTAATTTTTTAACAGCTGGGAAGAGGATAAGTAAGCCGTTACCACCTGCCAGAGAGAAAAGGCCTCAGGCTGGAAGCCTTTTTCAGTGAAGGGCGGCTGAAACACCGCCTCGGAGCTGCCGGGTTGAAATGCCAGTAAGCCCGGGCCGGGACGTCCGTTATCCGTGGGCAAAGGGCCGGGTAAATTTACCCGGAACCAGGGTGGAACCGCGAGACAGCCTCTCGTCCCTGGCTTAGGCCGGGGGCGGGAGGTTTTTTATTTAATGAGATGGGCTGGCTAATTACACACTGATGGTGAAGGAGGAAGAAGCATGTCGATGGTTAAGATAACTCTGAAAGACGGTTCGGTAAAGGAGTATCCGCAGGGTACAACCGTAATGGAGATCGCGAATGATATCAGCCGCGGGCTGGCCAAGAATGCGCTGGCCGCCAAGCTGAACGGGAAGTTGGTTGACCTGAGTGCCCCTGTTAACGAAGACGGCGCCCTGGAGATTCTCACTTTTGACAGTGAGGAGGGTAAAGGTGTTTACCGGCACAGTACCGCTCATATTATGGCCCAGGCGGTAAAGAACCTGTTCCCGGACGTAAAATTCGGAATCGGGCCGGCCATAGCCGACGGTTTCTATTACGATTTTGACGTTCCGGGGACCTTTTCTCCGGAAGACTTGGCCAGGATAGAAGAGGAAATGGATAGGATCATCAAAGAGGATTACCCGTTCGAGAGGTTTGAGGTTTCCCGGGAAGAAGCCCTGAAAATGTTTGCAGAGGCCGGGGAAAAGTACAAAGTGGAACTGATTAACGACCTCCCCGGGGATGCGGTGATCAGCTGTTAC
>DYZU01000151.1 GCA_022735835.1 Thermincola sp.
ATATATTTATATACCCGTTTTTGGTCATGTTACGTATTGCATGGGGAAACGGAGGCGTTGCAATGAAAAGGCTTTTTGCGGCATGTGTTGTACTGATACTTTTGATTGGAGGTTGTATAAGCAGCAGCAACAAAGCGGAAGTGGAGAAGTTTATCCAGGATGCCTTCAAGGCCAGGGCTGAAGCGGTGTTTTTATACAAGGACAAAAAACCCCTGGCCCAATATTTCAGCCCGGAAGCTCTGGAACAGACCAGGGAATTCTTAAACTGGAGTCCCAGGGGACAGTGGCATAATGTTAAAGACCTTAAATATTCCATAACTTTGCGAATTAGAAATCTCAAAATAGATGGGAAGCAGGCCACCGCCGAGGTGGCGGAGACGGTAGTGGTAACGTGGGATTTCATAGACCCTGCAAAGGTGTCAGGGACTGACTTTGTCAAAGAAGATGCCTGGAGCAACAGGAAGCACGTGCTAAAACTTATCCTTACTCCTGAAGGAAATTGGTTGGTGGACCAGGACATCGTTGAGAAGTAGTATTTCAGACCCGGGTAGCTGCATTGCCTGGGCTTTCTCTAACAAGGGGTGAACGCGGTGTATATCGGTGTTATTGGGGCTGGCCGGTGTTCCCGGGAAATTGGAGATATCGCTGAACAGGTGGGTCAGGAGATAGCCCGGAACAACGCTGTTCTCGTATGCGGAGGCCGGGGAGGAGTTATGGAAGCCGCTGCCCGGGGAGCGTCAAGCGAAGGCGGCACGGTGATCGGGATACTGCCGGGTGCTGACCGCAGGGAAGCTAACCCTTTTCTGACCTATTCAATTGTTACCGGCATGGGTAATGCCCGTAATGCCATAATAGTCTTATCATGTGATGCCGTGATTGCCATCGCCGGAGGGGCCGGAACCCTGTCAGAAATAGGCCTGGCCATGAAGACCGGTATTCCGGTGGTCGGTCTTCAGACGTGGCAGTTGAAACATCCGGAAGGGCGGATACCGGGCATTATTTATGTCGAAGACCCCAGGGAAGCTGTGCAAACAGCCGTTAAACTGGCGGAGACCAAACATAACACGGCTTATGCGTGAATAACCCAGGAACAGGAGACTTTTATGTCGGTTGTTTTATTATCACCGGAAAAAGGATTGGCAGTTGCCGGGCAGGATGTGGTCCGGTTATTCTACCCCGATGACAAAATAGTTTTCCAGCCCGCAGTTGATTATAAAGTAGGTCTGACCGTTTCCGGGTTCCGGAAAGGGAATACCCTTACCGCAACGGCAATGCTCCAGGCAAGGGACGCCAGCCTGACCGAAAAAGCCTCAGCTGACATAGTGCCGGAAACCGGTGATGAGCATAACCAGCTGAAAAGGCTGGTCAGACTGGCTTTATTCAGGGTATTGTGCCGTTATACGGGCGTTTCGCCCGGCCCGTGGGGAATTCTGACGGGCATCAGGCCTACCAAGATAGTGCATAGGCTGCTGGACATTTCATGGGAAAGGCCGGCAATCATCGATTATCTGGTCAAAAACTATGATATGGCCGTGGATAAGGCCGGACTCCTGACAGAGATTGCCGGCAGGCAGAGGCCTTTTTTATTGACGGAGGAACAGGCCGCAAAATTGGTCAGCATATATGTGGGAATCCCTTTTTGTCCTACCAGGTGTGCATACTGTTCTTTTCCTGCTTATTCAGTGGAAAGGGCAGGCAAACTGGTGGAGCCTTTTTTGGCGGCGCTCCGGCGGGAAATTGCCGCTATCGGGGCCGTGCTTGGAGAGCTGGGGAAAAAAGTGCAAACCATATATATCGGCGGCGGCACCCCAACGGTTCTGGATAGCTCACGGCTCAGTTCCTTATTGAAATGCGTGGATTCTTCCCTGGTTTCCGCTGAAACAGTGGAGATTACCCTGGAAGCAGGCCGGCCTGACACTTTATCGGAAGATAAACTCGGTACGGCTTTGGACTACGGTGTTACAAGGCTCAGTATTAACCCCCAGACCATGAAACCGCATACCCTTGACCTGATAGGCCGCCGGCATAAGCCTGAAGAAACAGTGCGGGCTGTTGAGCTGGCCCGGCGAATGGGCTACGGAAATATTAACATGGACATCATCATCGGGTTGCCCGGAGAGGGTTTGGAGGATGTAGACCATACTTTTAGGGAAATAAGTAAAATCAGGCCCGAAAACTTAACGGTGCATACCCTGGCAGTCAAGCGCGCTTCATTGCTCAGGGAGTCCAGAGAAAATTTCCATCTGCCCCCCCGGCAGGAGGTTGAAAAGATGCTGGAGTTTACCGCCGAAACTGCCAGGGACATGGGAATGCAACCTTACTACCTGTACAGGCAGAAAAGGATGGTGGGACCTCTCGAAAATATAGGGTACGCCCGGGAGGGGTTCGAGTGCATATATAACATCCAGATTATCGAAGAACGCCAGACCGTTATCGGGTTAGGGGGGAGCGCCGGTTCCAAGTTTATCGAACCGGGGACGTGGTTTCTGACCAGCCTGTACAACCCGAAAGACCCGGAAACTTATATTCGGCGCATAGATGAGCTTATCGAGCGGAAAATCAAAGCGCTGGAGAAGTTAAATTAGTTTCTGACATTGACAAGCCGTCTGCAATTCGCTAAAATGAGAAAAGACTGATAGATATGAAGGCGAAGAGATAATGGCGATGATCGGGAAGAGTAACCGTGTACTGACCTTCCAGGGAAGAGGTGCCGTGGACTGGAAGCATCTCCAGGGTTAAAGTGGTGAAAGACACCCGGGAGCCGGAAGGCTGAAATCGTTTAGTAGGCTTTCCCGGGCAGGCCGTTATGCTGCACTTAAGCGGGGCAGTTTCAGCTGTCCAACCAGGGTGGTACCGCGGGAATGTTCTCTCGTCCCTGACGATGAAGTTTCATTGTCATTGGCGGGAGATTTTTATTTAGTGGCCGGTTACCAGCGGTGGCCGGCACTCTGTGGTTTTGTGTATATTGTGAAGGAGGGGTTTATATGCTGACGGCGGGACCCAAGGGAACAAATGATATCCTGCCAGGTGAGATTGAGAAATGGCACTACCTGGAGAATGTGATCAGGGAGATGTGCCGTGAATACGGTTACAGCGAGATCAGGACGCCTATTTTTGAACACACCGAACTGTTCCTGCGCGGTGTGGGGGACACCACCGACGTGGTGGAAAAAGAGATGTATACCTTTGAAGATAAGGGCAAGAGAAGCATCAGTTTGCGGCCTGAAGGAACGGCCTCGGTAGTCAGGGCTTACGTGGAGCACAAGGTTTACGCCCAACCCCAGCCCACCAAGGTGTATTACATGGGACCCATGTTCCGGTACGCCAATGTTCAGGCCGGCCGCTACAGGCAGTTCCACCAGTTTGGGGTGGAGGTGCTCGGCAGCAAAGACCCGGCCGTCGACGCCGAGGTTATCGCCATGGCCATGGATTTCTACGGGAGGCTGGGGCTTAAAGACCTGGAACTTCACATTAACAGCGTGGGCTGTCCCCGGTGCAGGCCTGTGCACAGGCAAAAGCTCTTTGATTTCCTGGAGCCTAATGTAGCTAAACTGTGCAAGCTATGCCGGTCCAGGTTTGCCAGGAACCCGATGCGTATTCTTGACTGTAAAGAAGAGAAGTGCCGGAAATTGTGCAGGGAAGCCCCTGCCCCCGCAGACTGCCTGTGTGCAGAATGTGCGGAGCATTTCGCCCGGGTAAAAAAATACCTGGATAACATAGGGATCCA
>DYZU01000152.1 GCA_022735835.1 Thermincola sp.
AAATGCGGAAGTGGCTCAGTGGTAGAGCATCGCCTTGCCAAGGCGAGGGCCGCGGGTTCGAATCCCGTCTTCCGCTCCATAAGAAAAGTTGAGGACAGGTGATTTACCTGTCTTTTTTAATGATAGGGTGGAATGGCTGCCCGCTTGTTTTTGGTGTTCTTCATCTGTACGACTAAGCTCATCCTCTGACAAAACCTCGGGTTTCACTGCCAAACGCGCCGTCCGTGACGCATTGGCGCTTCGCCGTCCATGGCTTCGCCCTTCGGTTTTGTCATAGGTTTTTGGGGATAAAAATTTATCCCGGCAGGAATAATTGCTGTTGGGACAGAAATATGGCAGAAAAGGGCTTGTTTGGAGGCATTATGGCTATTTTTTGCGAAGACGCCACGAGGATATTGCAAAAACGTTATCTTTTGAAAGGGCAAGACGGCCGGGTGGTGGAAACGCCGGAGGAGATGCTGCGCAGGGTGGCCAGGACCGTAGTAGCAGTCGAACAGGATAAAGCGTATTGGGAAGAAAGGTTCTACACTTTAATGGCCGCCAAGCGCTTCCTTCCCAACAGTCCTACACTGGCTAATGCCGGCAGGCCCAAGGGCCAGCTGGCGGCGTGTTTTGTGCTTCCTGTGCCCGACTCCATAGAGGGCATTTTTGAAACCATGAAGCAGGCGGCCCTGATTCATAAAACGGGTGGAGGGACTGGCTTCTCCTTTTCCCAAATCCGACCCAGAGACGATGTGGTTTCATCCACCGGGGGCGTGGCTTCCGGTCCCCTTTCGTTTATCACGGCGTACAACTGCGCAACTGATGCCATCAAGCAGGGAGGCATGCGGAGAGGAGCCAATATGGCCGTCCTTGATTACTGGCACCCCGATATTCTGGATTTTATCAATGCCAAAAGAACCGAGGGGACACTGGCCAATTTCAACCTCTCCGTGGGAGTTGACGGGAAATTCATGTCTGAAGTTGCCGGCAACGGGGAGATAGATTTTATCAACCCTCGGACGGGCCGGCCCACCGGGAAAAAAGTCCGGGCAGGCGAACTGTTCGATGCCATGGTCATGGCCGCGTGGGAAAACGGTGAACCGGGGATCCTGTTTTTTGACCATATCAATGCAGCCAACACTGTACCCGGATGCGATCAGATAAGGGCGACCAACCCATGCGGGGAACAGCCGCTCTTTGATTATGAAAGCTGCAACCTGGGCAGCCTAAACCTGCCTGCGTACCTGGTGGAATCGGATAACGGCAACAGCCGGGGAATCGACTGGGATATGTTAGGTAATGATATTATGACAGCAGTTCGCTTCCTTGATAATGTGATTGATGTCAATTACTATCCGTTTCCGGCTATTGAGGAGATGACCCGGGGCAACCGCAAGATCGGGCTCGGTGTAATGGGGTTTGCCGATCTCCTGGTGGAACTTGGTGTACCTTACGCGTCTGAAGAATCTTTGAAGTTAATAGATAAGCTTATGGGTTTTATCAAGACCAAAGCTTCGGCAGCCAGCCAACAGCTGGGCGGGGAAAAGGGGTGCTTCCCCAACATTGACAAGAGCGTTTACAAGGGCCGGTGCATGCGCAACGCCACCCTCACTACGATAGCTCCTACCGGCACACTGTCCATGCTGGTGGAAACGTCCAGCGGGATTGAGCCGCTGTTTGGATTGAATTTTGTAAAAGAGGTGCTGGACGGAAAGTATTTTCATATCACCAACAGGCGGTTTGAAGAAGTGGCCAGGAAGCGCGGTTTCTGGTCTTCCGACCTGCCTGACGAGGTGGCGCGGAAAGGCGGCCTGAAAGATATTCAGGGCATACCTGAAGACGTAAAAAGGGTTTTTGCCACCGCGTTTGAAATACCTCCCGAATGGCATGTCAAAGTTCAGGCCGCGTTTCAGAAGCATGTCGACAATGCCGTGTCCAAGACCATAAATTTCCCCAACCAGGCGACTCCCGCCGATATTAAGTCGGCTTATATACGGGCATGGGAGCAGGGATGCAAAGGCCTGACCATTTACAGGACGGGTTCGCGGGAAAACCAGGTGCTCAAATTTGTCGCCAAAGACAGGATAACGGAAGAAAATCCGGGAAGGTGCTCTGTCTGCACAGATTAACATCTGCATATTTCCTTTTGTGGCATTCAATTTCAGGAATACCCCGGTTGACTTGATATACCGTTTGTGTTAATATAGTATTTGCATCGAGACAAGAGATGTGTTTACGGGGCGGCATGGCCAAGTGGCTAAGGCAGAGGACTGCAAATCCTTTATCCCCGGTTCGAATCCGGGTGCCGCCTCCAAATTATTTAATTGACAATTGACAATTGATAATGCCCGAGTGGCGGAACTGGCAGACGCACAGGACTTAAAATCCTGCGGTTAGCGATAACCGTACCGGTTCGACCCCGGTCTCGGGCACCACTGAAATCAAGCCTTTGAAGGCTTTTTTTATTAAATGCCCATATCGAATTCCTGCTAAGAGAAGCGGTGCGTAAGGCAGGTCGTCTACCCGGAGGTAAGAACCCGACTGATACCGGTAGTTTAAAAAAACAGTGATTTTGATACACGTGCAAACCGTGCAGGCAGCCACCCATGTTTTGTACTGGACCGTCAATGAAAAACAAAAAAGAGCCTTGGTTGACTTCATACCTTATGAAAACGCGCGTTGGTGGGCAATATTTTGCAGGGGAAAACAGAAACAAAGAGAATATTAAAAATATCCAAAGTAGTTTCTAAGCACCCAATATTTGAATAAAAGGGTACCATAAGAGAGGTATTTATATGGTTGTAAAGCACTACCCTGATAGAGAGACTGTTGAGGAAGCAATGCAGGTAAATGATCCATTGCTGATGTTAGTTTCGTATGATGGTAAAGAGATAATAATAGCCAACATCGACGATGCTTTTGAACACTTAATTCTGTTAAAGAAAATGGACTACAAAGAAACTGATATTGATAAGTATTTCAGAGTGGTGGTGAATCACGAAGGGGCAGACTGGACTTTTGTTTGTCCGGGTGATTACAAAGGTATAAAAGATAAAAACAAAAGAAT
>DYZU01000153.1 GCA_022735835.1 Thermincola sp.
ACCTGCCCCCTGTTATCGCTTAAAGCTCTTTTGTCAACAGGCCCCGGTTACTCATGGGACAGCCCCTTTTAAAATTTCCGGCCGATTCGGATTTCAGTTTACTGTAAAGCGGCCTACCAGTTGCTCCATTTCCACTGCGGCGTTGGACAGGGATTTAGCGGTAGCGGAAAGACACTCACTGGCAGCCACCTGTTCTTCAGTGGCGCTGGAAATAGCTTCTGCTGCCCTGGCTGTCTCGACGGCGACATTCAGGCTGTCATCCAGGTCTTTGATCAGGACCCCGCTTCGTTCGCTGATCTCGGAAGCCATTTCAAAGGTGGTCTTTAACTGTCCCGATAACTGTTTAACACTCTCAATTATCTGGTTTATTGAAACAACGGTTTCGTCAAGGACCTGCCTCCCTTTTTCCACTTCACCGACACCCGACCTCATCACCTGAACAGCCTCGGACGTTTTACGGATATTACTGGTTATAATATCTTTAATCTCTTTGGCAAATACTGCGGATGACTCTGCCAGGGTGCGAACTTCTTCCGCCACCACCGCGAACCCCAACCCGTGTTCACCCGCTCTCGCGGCCTCAATGGCGGCATTAAGAGCCAGCAAATTAGTCTGTTGGGCGATTTCTGTAATAGTATTTGTAATTTTTTCAATCTGGGATGAGTGGGCAGCCAGCTCTTCAATAACCTGGGCGGTATGGTCGAAAGAGCGGCTGATTTTCAGCATTTGTTCCCTGGAAGCACTGATATCTGTCATCCCGGTACTGGCCTTAATAAGATAATTCTCCGACTGGCGCAGGCCCTCTTCGGAAAACTGAACCATCTTTTGGATAGCTGAGGTAATTTCCTCCCCAAAGCTTTTGGCCGAATTTATACTGTCCAGCTGTATTTTCGCTCCGGCGGCCAGTTCCTGGGTAGTGGCGGCAATCTGCTCCGAAGCGCTGTTAAACTGGTGAGTTGACCTGCTTTGTTCCTCGCTGGCAATCCTGATCTGCTGGGCAAAATCCTGCAGCTTCCTGATAATATAACGCAGCCCCAGGGTTATTTTATTTATTTCGGATACTATCTGACCAATCTCATCCCCGGATTGAGGTTCTATGACCTTTGTCAGATTCCCCTGGGACAGCGCCCCGGTTCCTTCAAAAAAAGCACAGGTTAGCTTTGACAGCTGGTTTTTCACAAAGAATGCAGCTAACAGAGCCAAAAGCAAACCTGAACCAAACGCCAAAGACGGTTCTACCTTTAAATAATACAAGGTTGCGGCCAAAATCATCGGAAAAACAGAAGCGGCTACCAGCTTGATGCCTAGAGAGTTATGGCGAATCACATAACCTACCCTGATGGCATAAGCTTTTTTCCCTTTTACATATACAGGGCACGATGCGTCCAACAAGACCTCGCCGGTATCCCTGTAATAGACCTGAAGCAGCGAAGTATTGGTTGAAGCTGCCTCAAGCCCCACTCTATCATTGTAAACTATCCCCTCTCGCAGGCGGTTGGTATGGATCAGAGCTTTCCCTTCCCTGTCGACAACCAGAATATATTCCATTCCCCCAAGGTTTTGGTCAAAGAGCTTCCGGATCGAATTTTCATTGTACTCCAGGTCATCGGTTTGTTCCAGTAAACGGCTGCAACTCCCGGCCAGTTCTTCAGCTTTTTTTAATAGTTTACTCCCTATCCTGCTGTTCAGCAATTTCTGTTCGTGAACCCGGACTTTACCTGCCATGTTCAATTAAGCTCCCCCAGTCCTGACCAATTCAAGGTCTTAACAGAGATTGGAAAACACTCTTTTATGTTTTTTTCGACAAGTTTACTCAATAACCTTCTTTTTTTCTTCGCTTTGGTATACTTTTTCCATTTACTGACGGAACCAATAATTTCTCCCACAGTCCGGGGGAGCATATTTCTTTTAATTTAACGTCTTTGTAGTTCTTCGCCCCGCAGAACGGTGTTTGGGGATAGTCCCTGATGTCGGGAGCCGGAGAATCAGCCTCGTGCATTATTAACCCGTTTTTCCCTTTTATGTCAAACCAGGTCCTGACCAGTTCATCCTCCCCGGCATTTACAATTTCTGCCCTCAACTGCCTGGCTTTCCGGGTGGACGGGCAGCAGATAAAGGTCTGGCAAACAAGCGGCCGTCTCCGGTACAGCTTACAGAGCCTTCGGACGCTGTCCAGGCACCGGCATCCTCCTGCCCCATCCAGTCCCATTGTAATGTCAACCACCGGTCCTTCCACATACACATGGAGCAAATTCTCCATAACCTGCTCCATGTTTCCGTCAGAAAGGTTGTACACGTCAACCAGAGTGACAGGAATACGCTCCCGGCAACACAAATCGCATCCGAAACACGTATCACTTTCAGGTGTACGGGAGCGATAGTATTTATTGCTGCTGATAAATAAGTTTACGGCATCAATGTAATCCTGAACGGTTGCCTCCGGGTCGCGGACCCGGATATCATAACCTTCCTGTCCGTTTATCATTACAGGGACTGCTTCCACCTTCTTCAATACCGACCACCCTCACACATTAATTTAAGTCGAGTCCTTCCAGCAGGATTTTTTGGATATCAGTTATCATGACTCCGAAGCGGTGTTCCGCTTCCAGGAATTCTTTAATGGCGGAATTAGCCGTAACTATCTCGTGCGCCTGCCGGAAGGCCTGAATTTTTTCCTCGGGAACCTGTTGCCCCATAATCTGTAATTTTTGGATCTCAAATTGCCTGGTGCGGTAATCGCTGAACATTTTTTTCAATTGCGGGTCGTTTTCAATTTTTTCTTTAAGTTTCTTCAGTAGTTTGAACTCCTCCGACTCTTTTATTGCCTTAGCCAAAGAGTGGGCTTGGTTATAGACGTACATTCCCAATAACTACCTCCTCAATCTTCATTCATTTTCAATATACAACATCCAGCACCTTTTTGATACTAAAGAAGAGGGTCTACAGGTAGACCCTCCTGGTTGTTTCGTCCGGCTGAAAGGTTGTGAGGCAATGGTTATGACTTTATATAATATTCCAGAACCTTGCCCACCACCGCGGTTGCCTCGGCTCTGTTGGCAATGTCCCTGGGTCTGAACCTGTTATTGCTTCCCTGCATAATCCCGGCCACCTTGGTATTCCTGATGGACTGTACCGCCCAAGAAGGGATCTGCCTCCAGTCCTGGTAATTGGACGGCTGGTCGCTGTCGGCCAGGTCCAAAGCTTTGTCAATTATAACCGCCATTTCGGCGCGGGTTATGATCTTATGTGGTTGGAAAGTTCCATCGTCATATCCCTTGACCACACCGCGGTTCACTGCGGCAGCTATGGCTCCGCCGGCCCAGTCAGGTATTTTGTCTTTGAACTGCACGGAAGCGGTCTCCGGGGCCCAACCCAGGGTGTTGGCCAAAAGTGTCACAAATTCGGCTCTGGTTACTCCCTTTGTCGGCAGAAACCTGCCGTCGGGGTAACCGTTGACTATTCTCCTGGCAGCCATCTCACCGATTAAATCTTTGGCCCAACTGGAATCAAGATCGGAGAACACCGGTACCGGGCGGACGTCTTCCATTAAAACCAGAATACCTGTACGGGCCGTTTTGGCCGTGATAATCCCGCTCGCGGGATCTACCAGGCCGGGGATTTGCTGCCAGGACGATGTCTTTTCATCCCAGAGCATTAGGCGAGCCCTGCTCAAAACGGATATTCCCCGCACTTTCAGCTGTATTTTTACCTGCCCCGGCAGTCGGTCAACATCATTGCCGTCAGCTTTGGCCGTTATCTTATATAAAGGCAGGACGGGATAATACCCGGGTGTGGGGAGTTCCGTACCGGGCAGTTGCCGGGCTGAAACAGTGTACGTGGCAGACCCGGCCGGGTTCTGGAACAACAGGTCAAGTTCCGGTCCGAGTTCCATCAAAACCGGGATTCCCGCCGGGATTTGTTTTTCCGCTGACAGGGCCTCAGGTTGTTTGGTTCCCAGGTCGGCCTCGGCCGGCGGAGT